>JANYKG010000138.1 GCA_025358205.1 Armatimonadota bacterium | reverse complement strand
CGTCGGGTCCAACCGCGCCGTTTCGCCGGGCTTTGGCTGCACCTTCAGTCCGGCATATGCTGTCATCGGGGAAGACATCCCACTCAGACCAGCGCCGCCATCTCAACTCGTCGCATGACGATTTCAGCAGACACTTAGCGCCAATCTCACGGGTGTTGAGTCCATCGCCCGTATATGAATAATCATACGAAACCCTGCTCATTCCCTCCTTGTCTATGATCCACCGGACTGTCCCTGCAAATCCATCATAGTGGTCCTTCACCGACAGAACGAGACCCTCCGGCAGTTCCTGGACGGTCGCGCCGTCAACGACGCGCGTCTTTGCGTCGGGGAATACAGCGTAGGGCAGGCCGTTGGGAACCAGGTCACTCGGATCGCTACGCGTCACGTGCAGAGATGGGGACTCCACGACCGCCGAGTTGTATCGCTGATCGTTCGGCAGCAGATTGCCGGTCGAGCGGTCGAATACGAGGCTCCAACCGCTGCCGGAGACTACGACTGTCTTGCCGTCGTCGGTCCACTTCGGCGCGCCGGACAGCTTCGGAAGTGTGACAGGGACCGGTTTGCCGAGGGTGATCTTCAGCGCGTTGACGATCTCACCGCGAGCATCCGTAACACGGAGAGTCACTTTCTCTCCCTCACGGATTCCGACAGGAACCGGGATTTCGATCTCGCCCTTCTCGCCTGGACCGAGGGCAACCTTGATCTGCCCCTTTTTCCCGCCGATCTCCCAGGAGAACTTCAGATTCTTGAGGTCGGTGAACGAGTAGCGGTTCTCGACAGGCACGCGGACGGAGGTCTGGCCTGTGGGGAAGGCCACCTGGCGCACAGGGAACCAGACGGGCGAGAAGATCAGCTTGGTCAGCCACAACTCCGGTTTGGGACGCCGCCATCCGTCAATCAGCCCCCAGAAGCCGTGGACCCACGCATACCCGCAGTGTGTGCCGTTCGCAAAGTAGTAAGGCTCGTCCAGCGCAGCCCAGATCGCCCCGCCGATCACGCGATCCGAGTTATAGACCTGGTTCCAGAATCCTGGTTTTGCGCCCGACATCGGCAGTGTATCATAGACCTTCGCGCACGCCTTTCCCCAATCCGAGTCCGGGCCCGACTGACCATGACCCGGCAGTTCGCGCATGCCCGGGTTGATTCTTACGTCAACCTGCTCGTGGCAGACCGGGAACATGTACTCGCCAAGGAAAAGCGGGCGAGGGTCGTCTTTCAGCACATCATCCCAGGGCATCGGCGGGTAGTGTGCATTGGCAATGTCACAAATCCTGGCCGGGTCGGGATTGTTGAAGGTCGTCGGGCGGGTGGGATCGAGTTCCTTGCAGAGCTTATTGGAAACCTCGAAGGGCTTGTTAAAGCTTGACTCATTGGCGAGTGACCAGACGATGACACTGGGGTGCATATGGTTATAATCTATCATCGCGGAAGTCGGCGTGAGTATCTCTTTGAGATCAGCCAGCCCGTCCGTAGGCGCGACCCAGCAGAACGGAGCTTCGCACTCCACGTACATCCCCAGCCGGTCACAGGCATCGAGGAGTTCCTGCGTAGGCGGATAGTGCGACGTGCGAAGGTAGTTCAAGTTGCCATCCCGCATCAGCTTCACGTCCTGTTCGGCGTAGCGCGCGGTGTCGGCTCTCCCCGTCAGCGGGTCCAGCTCGTGATGGCAGGCCCCGGTAAACTTAACCCGCTGCCCATTGATGTAAACTTGCCTGCCGCGAATCTCGATCTTGCGGAAGCCTATGTTTCGCTCGATGCGTTCGATCAGGCGCTGACCGTCCTTCAGATCGAGGACCAGCTTGTAGAGATGCGGCGTCTCGGCAGTCCACTTAAGCGGATTGGCGACGCGCACAACGGCTCCGCTGGATACATTATCCGATTGAGAAATGGGGACACGTCGGCCCTTCGGATCGAAGAGCGACACGTGAACGGAAAGGTCCTTCTGAGGCTTACCGTCCAGAGTGAAGTCCAGCTTCATTTCGGCGTCGTGGTAAGACGCGTCCAGGTCGGTCGTGAGGCGCAGATCCTTCATGTGAACTTGCGGAAGCGCGTACAGCCGGACTGTGCGGTCTATCCCGCCGAGATTGTGGAAGGCATATCCGCAGGAATGAGACAGTCGCTCCGAGGCTGTGGCGACCGTCATCCGCAGGTCAAGACGGTTGGTCTTCCCTGGGCGCGCTGCGTCGGTGATCTCCCATTCCACCGGCGTGAACAAGCACTCGCTGTATCCAAGCTTCTTTCCGTTCAGCCAGTAATCCGTTCCCGCGTGGATGGCGTCGAACCGCAGGAACACCCTATAACCCGCCCATTCCTTGGGGATCGTGAACTCCTTTGCCATCGCAACGGGCTTGTCCTGTGGAACGTCGAACCCCTGCTGCAGCCACTGTCCCGGGACGTGAAGATCGGCCCATCCCTGCGTCGAAAGAGGTTTCTCACGAACATCATCGGCGGGCGAAGGGATGATCTTCCAAGTTCCGTCAAGGCTGAGCTGGTTGCCATCCAGACCCTCCACCTTTTCGGGAATCGGCCGGTAGCGAACCGGCTCGAAGCTCACCGCAGCCGCCGGAACCACCGCGCTTGCTTCCTCGTCACCGGAGCCTGCCACAACGCGCATGTCTTCGTTCATACCCTTACCTTTCCACAGTCGCTGGTCGAACGCAAACCACCCGCCGTCGCCTGTACCGGTTTCCGCCAGTGGTTTGTCTTGGCCGGCCCGGAACAGCCTGACACGGACGTCCTTAATCCCATCGTATGCCATGTCCAGCACGCGGCCCTTCAGTCCCTCCGACGTCCCGACCACGGAATCCATCTTCAGCGAGTTCTTCGGCTTCCCCGTAGACCAGAGTTCGATAATCGAGACCGTCGCGTTCACCTCGCCGTGGATTTTGATCTCGATCTTCATCTTACCATCCTGCACGACAGATTGCGGAACAGTCACCAACACGCGAACAGCCTTCCCGTTCGGAAGGGCAAGCGGCCCGTGCAGCTCGACCCCATCCGCCCAAAGGCTTTGAACTCGCTTGTACACGTGGTCGCTCGCATAGGTAAGCGCCAGGACGTAGGAGAGCTTCGGGTCCAGTCCGTCATAGTCCGCCTCGATCTGCTTGTTGCTGAAGACCGCAGAACGGGACTTCAGGTCCGCGTCGGTATCGTTGGTTCCGAACGTCCAGAGGGTGCTGTCCTTCATCTGCACGTGCGGCTGTCTGCCTTCCACCCCGCAGTCGTCATAGGCGTAAAGGCTGTAGTTTGCCGGGATGCTGTCTATCCGGTAACTCATCTCAGGTTCTCCATACGCCGCGACGCCGGTCAACAGGACCGCAAGAAGCGGCAGAACATACCTTGATATCCTCGACACGGCACGGACCCCCATAGCTATCTTCCGCTCACAAGTCGGACTGCGTACTTACCCATGAGCTTCTCGCCGCTCTTCAGCGTTTCCTGCGACAGCGGGCATTCGGAGAGTATGTGCATCTTCACACCTTTGCCGTCCAGACACGCCCGGAAGTGTGCATCGGCGGCGGCATTCACACGCACACCCGATCCGTCTGGCGCGGTGAGCGAAGCCTCGTAGATGTTGAACTTGATGCCTCGGAAGTCGTTCGTGCCGAGTTCCGTCTGGTCCTGCGACCAGGGCCACAAGGGCTTCACATTTGCGGGCTGTTCCGGCCACTTCTTGTCACGCTTGGCCTTTGCGACGCCTTCAGTCCGGCAGATGCAGTCCTTCGGGAACACGCCCCATTCCGACCAGCGCTTCCACTTGAGCGTATCGTACTCGGGCCGAAGAAGAGTCATCAGTCCGATCTCACGGGTATCCAGGTCGTCGCCGGTCCGTGGCGCTACCGCGCCACTCCCAGAGGCCGGCGCAGTAGCACCGCCGGTGTAGGTGTAGTCGTAGCTGATCTCGCCCACGCCGTCATTGTCTATGAGCCAGCGGACCGAGCCAGCGAAACCATCATAGTGGTCCTTCACCGTAATCTCCAGACCTTCCGCCTTCTCGGTCACGGTGACGCCCTCTACTATGCGTGTCTTAGCGTCGGGGTAGACGGCGTACGGCGGCTTGTCGCGGTTGAGATCGCCGAAATCATGCCGTGTGACATGAAGGGCGGGGAAGCTCACCAGAGGCGACTTGTGCGCGGGATTCGCCGCGTCGAAATCACCCTTCGCTCGGTCGAGCACGAACGAGAATCCCTTGCCCTGAACGATGATCGTCTTACCGTCATCGTTCCACTTCGGCGCGCCCGAGTGAGGCTTCGGCAGAACGGCGGGCTTACGCTTACCAAGCGCCAGTGAAGCATTAACGATCTCGCCTCCGCCATTTGTGACGCGCACGAGCAGAGTACTGCCCTCGGGGGTGCCCGCCGGGACAGGAATATTGATTTCCCCCTTCGATCCGGGGCCGACGTTGATGGTAGCCTCGCCCTTCTCACCGTTCAACTCCCAGACAAACTTGCACTCGGACAGATTGGTGAAGGAGTACCGGTTATCCACCGGAACCTGGACCGACGCCTGTCCCGGTTTGTAGACAAGCTGCCGAACCGGGAACCAGACCGGGGAGAAGACGAACTTGCTCAGCGCTAATTCCGGCTTGACCCGCCGCCAGCCGTCTATCAGCCCCCAGTACGCGTTGCCCGCCTCGCTGCTTTCCACCTTACCGCTGGGCAGGTAGGATATGTCGTCAACCCCGGACCATATCTCGCTGCCGATGACGCGCTTGGAATGGTAGATGTAACTCCAGGCGCCGGGCTCGATACCACAAAGGAACCCTCCTTTGACGCGGTTCTCTATGATCCTCCTACTGTGATCGGATGTAGGGTCGGCGCTGCCCATCGCCCATAGCTCGCGGAGTCCCGGATCGATGCGGACATCGGTTCGCTCATGGTAGACGAGGAAGAAGCACTCACCGTGCAGGAAGGGACGGGGATCATCCTTGTAGACATCGTACGGCAACTTCTGATAGTGCCTGTTGGTGATGTCGCAGGTTACGGGCGCTTCGACCGGGCGAGCCTCCTCGATGGTGGTCGGCCTTGTCGGATCAAGCTGCTTGATAAGCTTGTTTGAGTTCTCAAAGAGCACGTTCCAGGTTGATTCGTTGGCGAGTGACCAAATGATGACGCTCGGATGCGGGTGGTTGTAGTCAACCATCGCAGACGTGGGTACAAGCACTTCCTTCACATCAGTCAGGTCATCTGCCCTTCCAACCCAGCAGAACGGCGCTTCGGACTCGACGTACAGGCCGTACTTGTCTGCCGCGTCCAGGAACTCCTGAGTGCAGGGGTAGTGCGACGTGCGGACGTAGTTCAGGTTACCGCTCTTGAATGCCTTCACGTCCGCCTCCGCGTGGCGCATGGTGTCAGCCCGCCCGGTCTGTGGGTCAATCTCATGGTGGCAAACGCCGGCCAGCTTGACTTGCGCGCCGTTCACGTAAAGCTGACGATTCTTAACCTCGATGGTGCGGAACCCTATGCTGCGCTCGATCCTCTCAAGCGACTTGCCGCCTTTCTTCAGTTCTAGTACAAGTTTGTATAAGTTTGGCTGTTCGGCGTTCCACTTCAAAGGGTTCGCCACGCGCGAGGTGATATTCACGGTGTTCGCGCCCGGCTTCAGGTCGTCCACCGCAGTCTTCGGAGCCGAATGCTCGACCGACTTCCCGTCTGCGCCGTACAGCCCCACCGCGACTTCAATCCCCTTCTCCTGGGCGGGACTGTCCAGTCCGAGTGATATCTGCAGTTCCCCGTCCCGATACGCTTTGTCCAGGCCCGCGTTCAGATGCAGGGTGGAAACTTGAAGCGCGGGCAGAGCATAGATTCGCACAGCCCGGTCAATCCCGCCGATGCTGTGGCCCGTGTAGTCGCTGGAACATGAGAGCCGCTCGGATGTAGTGGCTACGACCATATCCAGGTCTAGACGGTTGCTGTCGCCGACCTTTACGAAATCGGTGATCTCCCACTCCACGGGCGTGAACAGGTTCTCACTGTAACCAAGCGGCTTGCCGTTCAGCCAGTAGTTCGTCCCACCGTGGATGGCATCGAAACGCAGGAATATCCTGTACCCAGCCCACTCCTTAGGTACCGTGAACTCGTGCGAGAGAGCGGCGTGCTGCTCCTTCGGTATATCGAAGCCCTGCTCCGCCCATTGGCCCGGCACGCGGAAAGCCGCCCACCCCTTACCTGATAAGTCCTTCTCACGGACACCGTCGGCCGGCTTGGGGTCAATTCGCCATATGCCGTCGAGCGAAACCGCGTTGCTCTTGAGGCCCGCCACCTTCACCGGGATGGGCCTGTACCTCACAGGCTCGAACAACTGGTCTGCAATCGGAATCTTTTTAGATATTTCCTGTCCCTCGTAGTCTGCCATGATTACCAAGTCCTCCTTGGGGATGATATTTTCGAAATTGCTTTTCGGAAAGGCGAAGTCGCCGTTCATCGTGGTCTGAACCGCCGCCAATGTAGTCGAATCGCTGGGACGGACGAGGCGAACCGGAATGCCGTCGACGCCCTTATACGCAACATCACTGATCCGTCCTGCCAAACCATCCGGCAGCGCGGACACCGCCCCGAACTGCAGTGTCGGACCCGGAGCATTGGCCCAAAGCTCGATGATAGAGGCCGTAGCGTTCACCTCACCGTGGATCTTGATCTTGAGCGCCATCTTGCCGTCCTGGGTAACCGACTGCGGAACCTTCACCAGAACGCGAATGGCTTTCCCCTTGGGGAGCGCCATCGGCCCGTGGAGTTCAACGCCATCCGCTTCCAGGCTCTGCACCCGCTTGTACACCTGGTCGGTGGCATAGGTCAGAGCCAGAACGTAGGAGAGCTTGGGGTCCAGATCATCGTAGTTGACCCTGATCTCCTTGTAGCTGAACACCGCGCTTCGAGACTTCTGATCGGCATTCGTGTCCTTGGTGCTGAAGGTGAAGAAGTAGCAGTCGGTCATGTCCACATGCGGCTGGCGCCCGGACGCTCCGCAATCATCGTAGGCACGCAAGTAGTATCCCGGCGGCATTGTATCAATCACGTAGTTCATCGGCTGTTCTCCTTGGGCGGATGCGCCGCCCGCGAGAAAAATGATGGCCACACACACAAGCGCCAACGTCAAGAACGCCGTGCGGGAGCGTCCGAACCCACATACTCCCACACACCCATACACCCATACTCCGTCTGATCCAGGGCTATGCATTGGTCTGGTACTCCTCAACCGCCTTGAGATAGGCTTCGATGTTCTCCCACGGAACTTCCGGTTCAAGAACGTGGGTCGGACACGGGAAGTAACCCGTTGGGCCAAGTATGTCTATGTTTCGCCTAACAGTCTTATACACTTCCTCTGCGTTCTCGAACGGCATCGTGGTCTGCGTGCCGACGCCGCCCCAGAAGACCAGGTCCCTGCCGAACTCCTTCTTCACCTGCGCGATGTCCAAACACTCCGGCTGAACCGGATTCAGGACTGTCACGCCGATCTCAATAAGATCAGGTATGACGTCCCAGCAGTCTCCGTCACTGTGGTAACAGACCGGTATGTCGGGCCGCACCGCCCGCGCCGCCCGAATCACCGCCGCGTGGCGGGGCTTGAACCACTCCCGATACGTCTCCGGGCTCATCAGCATCGAGCGCTGTGTGCCGACATCATCGCCGATCTTTATCATGTCCACGCCCGCCTCCGCGTGCCGTTTGGCCTGGAAGCAGCGCGTCTCGGTAACCTTGTCGAGCAGGTAAGTGGCAAACTCCGGCTCAAGGACCATGTCCGCGAACAGGTTTTCCATCCCGCGCATGTGCCAAGCGATCTCGAAGATCGTCCACTCCATGAACCCGATCACGAACAGTCCCCTATCGTGCAGCGCCTCGACCTCAGATTCCAGGTGGGCGTGACGCTCAGGCCGTGTGAGATCGGGAAACGGGAATTCCTTCAATTCCGATAGGCTCGTCAGGTTCTTCATCGGATGCTCGATGTGGATGAAGTGAAGCCGTGAGCCGGGAACCTGGCCGACGCCCCACTCGCCGACTTCCCAGCCCGCAGGGTTCAGCAGAGGCGGCACACCCTCAGGGTAGTACCGGCTGAAATCCGCCATGTCGTCGGGCTGAGAAAAGAAGACGTCCCGCACTTCGAGATCGTAGTATTCGGCTGGGTTGTCGCTGCCTGTCCGCGCCGTGAACGCCTCCATCAGCGGAGACGTGAGCTTGAACTCCCTGGGCAGGCGGTCGGGAATCTGACGGTTCAATACCGCAAGCACGCGTTCTCTGGGTGTCATGCCGACTCCTTAGGGTTGTGGTATTCGACGCCGAGGAATGCGCAGACCTCGGCAATCTCACGCGAGATATCAGACATCGCTACAGCGAGATGGTGCGGGAAGCCGTTGTCCAGGATGAGCTTGTCTAGTTCGCGATACTCCTTCACGATCACATCGGCTGCGCTGTATAGCTTCTTCCTATTCGATTCAGGGGTGTTCTCGCCGGTAAAGCAGAGAACCTTGAGGCCGCCGACCGCATCGGGTGCGATGGAAATCCCTGTCTTGGGGCCGTACTGGAACTGGCCGATGAGCGCCGGGCCGTTGAGATCACTGCCCTGGCGGTCGGGCGATTTCTCCCCTATCGCCTCGCCTTCTCCCATGAGTCCCGCGATGCCAACGCCGCAGTGGCCCAGTTCAACGCACTCACATCCACCGGTGTAGTTGACGAAATCGAGGCAGGCTGACGGCTCCCCGGAGAGAAGCGTCCCAAGCGTCTGCATCACGGCGGTCGGACAGTCGGCCTCACATGAGGCAGCCGTCACAATCCCCTTGGTGAGCAGCCAGGTCATTGGAAAGCACGGTGCGATATCTATGTTGGGATGGAGTATCTCCGGCCAGCACTTGACCGCGATGGACGTATACCCATTGGCCTCAATCTGGGCCTTGAATGCGTGGTAGAGACGCGCACCCTTGCGAAGCTTCTCATCGTCAATCAGGCACTTCCGCCCCTCCTTCATCTCCTGCATCGTGGCTTCGACATCGGCATCGGTGAAGCTCTCCTCGCGCAGGTGTCCCTTCGCCGTCCTGGTGTAGAAGGTGGTCATCAAGCCCAGTAGGTCAACGGTATCCAGGCGAGTGCCGAACGTCCGGAGGAAGGTCATCTGGTCCATCGTCGCAGAGTGGAAACCGCCGGGCGCATCACCGAATCGGCACAGGAAGTCACGACGCAGCATGGCGACCGCTCGGTAAGCGTTCAAAAGCATCTTTAGTTCGTCTCTGAAGCTCTCTGTCTCCGGGTTGCCTGCAAGCGGACGGATGTGCCGACCCAACTGCTTGGCGACATAGTTGTTCATAATGACGCCGCACCAGGCGTTGGTCGTCCACTCGGAGTCGCCGACGTTCGGTTCAGAGTCCGAGGTGATGATGACCGGAGTGCGGCTCAGTCCCGGATGAAGGGCGATGGTCGGAAAGACATGTCCGTTCGGGAATGCGCTGTTGGCGATCATGATGACATCCACCAGCGCACCGGCGAACGTGTCCGCAACCCGGAGCGCCTCATGCGGGCCTGCTATCCGAGGCTCAAGGATCGAGTCCGAGTGTATCGCACCCTCCGCCTTCAAATCCTCGAACAGCTTGACCAGCCTGCTGTCGGCAAGGTCCTTGCCCTTGCTGCTGAATACGTCAATGGAGTTCAGTACCATGCCGAGCTTCGGTGCGGTTGAAGAATCATAGTGGACTCTGTATGCCATGATTTATCCCCTTTCCACCAGCCGCAAAATGTTGTTGATGCCGAACGGGCGAATATCAGTTACGCGGCTGAGATACGTATATGAAATCGCCGACGCGAACAGGCAAAGCTCGCGATAGTCCAGCCTGCCGTTCGTATAGTCATCGTAGTGTGTTGAGATGTAGGATGCCAAACCGGCTCTGAATGCATCGCCTGCGCCGACGACGTTTCTGACCGGCATTCCATAGAACGGCGAAGGAACGTCCATGTATTCGCGTTTCCCGTCCCGGGCGATGGAGATGGACACTCCGTCCGGCCTGGTCACGGCCATGAAGGGAGCGCCCTGGGCCATCGCGCCGAGAACCGCAAGCATCTCCTCGGGCGACTCCTTGCCTGTGATTCGCGCGCCCTCGTCCATATTCACTACCAAGTCCACATAGGGCAGGTAGGTTCTGATCGGGCTGTAGTCCACCGAAGTACCGTCGCACACGTCCATAATGACTATGGTATCCGCCGCGTGGCATCGCTTTACAAACTCCAGCATTGGCTCGCCGTCAAGCGATGGAAGGGCGCCTGCAAAGAAGAGCAGCACGCACTTGCTGTTCTCGCACAACTCGGCTGGAATGTCAGACAGACTGAAGTCCGAATTGGCTCCTGCTGAGTAGAACGGCGTGCGCTCCGACCCATGGCTCACGATAAACGAGAAGCCGGTCGCCCGATGTGGATCGGTGATAACGTTCCTCAGGTCAATGCCCAGTGTACGCCACTGCTGGATTAGGTAGTTGCCGTACATATCATCCCCGACACGAGTGGAAACGCCGACCTTCAGGTCCAGCCCGGATAGTGCGACCAGGGCATTCCCAAGCCCACCAGCGCTGATGCGGACATCCCCGACAGGGTTCTGCACCGTCCACCTTGGTTCCGACCCCTCGGCAATGCAGTCAACGCAGGAGAGACCTACGACCGATATGTCGAACTCCTTGGCCATGAGCTATCCCCTGCCCTGCTGGTAGATTTGGATTGCTTCCTCAGCCGTAACATCGTCCATTATGATAGCTCGCAGGGCGTCCAGAGTGGCTCCGGGCTTACTGCTACCCCAGACTCGGCGGCCTATCGCGGCTCCACATGCGCCGTGGGTCATGACTTCCTTGAGTTGATGGAAGATGGCAAGCTCGTCATTGCTCTTAGGTCCTCCCGCCATGATGACAGGCAGATGGCACGCCGCGATTGCCATGGCATAGCCCTCTGGGTCGCCGTTGTACACGGTCTTCACCAGATCGCAGCCGTATTCCAGGCCCAGGCGCATAGCGACGCCCAGGTCTTCGGATGTGGGCATGGTCTGGGACGGGTCCGAATATGAAACACGTGGGATGATCTCGCCACACATCGGCATACCCATGCGCTCGCATTCGGCTGAAACGTCGGCCATCTTAGTCAGCAACTGAGACTCGACCGCCACATCGCCGATGCCGACATAGCAGTTGATCACCACCATGTCTGCACCCAGGGCTGCGGCTTCTTCAACACCATGTAGAAGATGCATCACGGTATCGGTCCCGCCGAGCTTGGTGATAGTGGTGTCTATCCGCATTATGATTCCCAGATCGCCAACCTCGTCAACCGCCCGGCGAAGAGCGCCCGCGGTCAGAAGTACAGCCGTAGCCCCGTGATCGCGTGCCAGCGCAACCAGCCGCGCGGGGTCCTCTGTGCCGGCCTGCGGACCGAAATAGATGGGGTGGTCGAAGGGGAGAACCAGTATCCGCCCATCGCGGAACACTCGTCGCATTCGTAGCTGCTTGCCCATGGATGTAGATATCAAGTTCGTATTCCTTTCTGTCTGCCAGATCGTGATGAGTGATAAGTGAAGCGTGATCTGTTCGCCAATAGTGCGAGAATAGCTCACTCATCACTCATCACTCCTCAGTTTCTTGTCATACATCGCCAGTATGTTCTCCGTGCTGATGTCCTGCTGAAGATTGTGCGACGGTGCGAGGATATACCCTCCTCCATCGCCCAGAATGCCGACCCTTCGCCTCACCTCGCGTCGGACAGCATCGGCAGATTCCAACGGCAGGAGGTACTGAATGTCCACGCCGCCATGGAAACAGATCCGGTCACCGAAGTCTCGCTTCAGCCCCTCCGGCTCCATCCCCTCGGCGGCAGGTTGAATCGGGTTGAGAATGTCTACCCCAAGCTCGATCAGCTCAGGGATTGCCTCACGAACCGCCCCACAGCTATGGAACATGAGTTTCACCCCATGACGATGCACGAGGTCCGCGAGCGTGCGGATGGACGGCGCGATAAACCGCCGGAAGGTGTCCATGCTCTGCAGCAGCCCGGACTGCGTGCCCAGGTCCGTCATCGCCAGGAAGATGTCCACCCGACCGTTCGTCGCCTCCATCGTCCTGATAAAGTCTTCGGCGAAAAAATCCAGGAAAACACCGGTCAGATACTCAACCCAATCCGGATTTAGCGCTGTGTCGCAAAGCATATTCTCGAAACCGCGGACAAGCGCAGGCCGCTCGAAGACATCCGCATTGCCGCACGAAATAGCATATCCGTCATACCGTTCGCACTGCTCGGCGAGGCCCGAGTAGTCCACATCATCGCAGGTCGGCCAGGGAAACGCCTCGATCTCGGCCAAGCTCGTCACCCCGGCCAGCGCACCGTCAATGTGCTCCCAGTTCTCGCCCCAGGGTGTATTCGCCTTCGCCCACCGCTCGCCCCACATGTTCTGCCGAACGCCGTCTTGCTCGACATCAGGCGGGTAGACCGGCGAAATGTATCGTATGTCAACATTCAGTAAGTCGCGCACATCGTCCTGGCCGGGAACGCGCAGATCCTTGATCAGACGCGTCCATACCTCGCCTTCCGCCCAGATGTCCGCCGGCGCCCGGTCGGTTTCCTGATGGTTGATTGCTGCAAGTACACGTTCTCGGCTGTTCATTTTTGTGTAGACTCCCGGATCACAAGCTCCACGGGTAGCTTGAGATCAGCATTATCGGGCTTCAGCCCGTCCAACTGAGCGAGAAACACCCCAGCCGCAGCAAGGCCGATCTCGTTTCGGGGTTGACGGACGGTAGTGAGCGGAATCCTGAGCACGGCGGAGTAGTCCAAGTCGGCATATCCCACGAGCGCAACATCCTCTGGTATGCGTATCCCCTGCTCCAGGCAGACTTCCATCACGCCAATCGCCATCAGATCGCTGAAACAGAAAACCGCGTCGGGCGGTGTGTCGAGTTTGAGAAAACCTTCCATCGCCTCACGCCCTCCGGCTTCCGTGGGCAGGACTTCGACGGAGAGTTCTGGATTGGGCAAAACTCCATGACGGATAAGAGTATCTATGTACCCGGAACGCCTTGCCCTGTTCGTGGAAACGGTAGCCCGCCCGCTCACACAAGCGATGCGCTTTCTCCCAATGGATAGAAGATGCTCAACGGCCATAGTCGCGCCCGCATGATCATCGGTTGTGACGCTGTAGAACGGTGTGTCCGTGAATACGCGATCAATGAGGACAAAGGGTACGCCGTTTCGCCACAGTTCCCAGAACAACCCGGCATCGTCTGTCTGCTGGACGGGAGCTACAATGAGGCCATCCACCGGCCAGCTAAGCAGATCCTCCACCTTCGCGCGCTCCAGGTCCGAGTCGCCACCGGTATTGGAAAGGATGACATTGTATCCCTTCTTCGCCAGTTCCTGTTCGACGATGGTGGTGGCGGCAGTGAAGAAGCTGTCTTCGAGGGTCGGTATCACAAGTCCGATGATGCCCGTGCGCGCGCCGGACAGACCCCGTGCGAGCTTGCTGGGCCGGTAGTTCAACAAGCTCGCGGCGTTCCTCACGCTCTCCTGGGTCTGCGCAGAGTACGGGAGCTTCTGACCCCTGGTTACCGCAAGTATTCGTGATGCTGTTGACGTTGCGACTCCGGCCAGTCTTGCTACGTCGGCCAAAGTCGCAGTTTCTCTTGCCATTCCAACAAACTCCTCACATCCGCCGAGCAAGCGTAGTCCCGCATGCCCTGGCTTATGCAACCGTTTGCATAATATCACAGAAACATCGGTCTGTCAACACATTTTCCGGGCATTTTTGGCCGATAGACAACGATTGTACCTTAAGCAAGCGGTTGCACGACCAGGCGGACCCATCATGCCTGATGGAAGCGAGTAACCGAAGGATTAGAAGTTGAAAAGACTCCGGGCGTTGTCACTGAGGAACCGGCGCTGTTTCTCCGCATCCCAGCCCATGCGTCTGACCACCATAAGCTGATGCGCCAGCGTCTCCCCAAGCTCATCGGCATGGACGTCGGAGCCGAACACGACCTTGTCGGACGCGCCGGGCCAGTACAGCATTTCATCGAACCACGCAGCCGGTTTTGCCGCCCTCCAGCCATCTAACCGGCCCGATAGGTCGGCATAGACATTCGAGTAGATGCGCGCCAGCCCGCATGCCTCCTCAGCCCACACGCCCCCGAGGTGAGCCAGAATGACCTTCAACTCCGGGAGTTCATTGACAATCGCCTCCACGTGGATAGGCCTGGTCCTCTCGGCAGAGACGCGCTCGCCCTTCATGGACGGCAGATAGAAGAGGCCGGTGTGGAACAGGCAGACCATGTCGAGATCGAGTGCGGTCTGGTAGATCGGCAGGTAGTCGTAGTGGCCGTAGTTCTCCCTGGGGATGTGGAGCTTCACGCCCTTAAACCCGCGTTCGCCCCACTCGCGCACCTTCTCAGGTCCATCAAACCCCGGTCTGACGTAAACGTAGCCGAAGAACCGGTCGGGATGCGCGTGTACCGCCTTCAGAACGTCCGCTTCACCCAACGGCCCGCAGGATTGGCCCGATACGAACAGCGTCTCGAAAAGCGGACCCATTGCGATGAGTCCGGTCTTCTCGATGCCGCATGCGTCCATCGCGCGGAGCAGTTCATCAACATAGCCGTGTTCACAAACCAGGTGATGGTGAACGTCTACTATCATGCGTACCCTCCCAGTTTCTGATGCCGCCAACTACGATTCTTCTTCGCCGGTATCCATGATCACGTCTATGTACGGCGGCTGGGCTGCCAGTTCGGTCACGAGCACCTCAACGTTCGGATGCTCCTGTACCAGCGCGCCTGGGCAGTCCTTGCTCACCGGCCCGAACAGCGAACGGCGCATCGTCCCCTGGTGCCACGTGCGCATGAACGTGAGGATGATCTTCTTGGAGGCGAGTATCTCCTTCATGCCGACTGTAACAGCCGTCCGTGGGATGATCGCCCAGTTCCCATGTGTTCCACCGCATGCCATCTGTGTGCAACTCTCACGCGATATCTTGAGGATTCGCGTTTGGCAGTTGCGCACCCAGTCGAGGTCTTTCTCCGGCTCGTCAGGCTCGGGCGGATCGTTGAATGCGAGGTGTCCGGATATCCCTACTCCGCCGAAGCAGATATCCACACCGCCCATTGACATGATTCTCTCGCTGTACTCATCTATCACGTTCGGATACGGGAAGATCACCTTC
>JANYKG010000091.1 GCA_025358205.1 Armatimonadota bacterium | reverse complement strand
CTAAGCCGAAAGGGCAAGCAGGCCGATGTACTCGATGCCGCGGACGCTTTCTTGGAGGCGTATCCCAACGACGGAAACCGTGTGCCCACTGTTCGCCTGGTCCGCGCGGAGGCTTTGTACTATCAGAATCGCTTGGACGAGGCTATCCTCGAGATCGGGCTCGTTCAAAGCAGATACCCAGACAGCGGGCAAGCGGCCGGCACCAGTCAGTTTCTGCTTGCCAAGTGCTACGATTCCAAAAAGGACTTGGAGCGCTCCGTACTGGAATACCGCAAGTTTCTTGGATCGGTGAGCATCAGCTTCTCCGCGTGGGAGGAGCGCCCGGCTGCGCTATATGAGTGTGGCATGGTCCTGCGCGCACTTGGCCGCGAAGCAGAGGCACTGGACACTCTTGCGGCCCTTGGACGTCAGTATCCGACGGCCCTCTACGTCCATCTCGCCGAACCGATAATTGCGCAATTGAAGGGGGCAGAGAAGTGATCACCCCGAAAGGTGTCCGATGGATCGCAACTCTCTGGCTAGCCGCCCTTGTGGTTCCCGTAAGCCGGGCAGGCGGCGTTCTGACTTACTCGCCGGTAAGGATCACAAGTCCGGCGACGCTAGCCCCGAACTTCGACGCCAAGATCTACGTTGACAGTACAGTCGTGCCTGTTCTCGGGACTGTGATTGTCCAAGTGAAGAACAACGCTGCGACCGGTCCCGCAGTTGACCAAGATTGGTACTATCTGGACGGTCAGAACGGGGTCCCGGACCGGGATGGCCCGGTATACGATCTGCTAACGTTCGACTGGCAATCCGACGAAGGCAGTTTCGGCGACTATGAGGCTGCGATGACATTCTGGCAGGCACCGGATGTGCCCGGCGTGTACACGATAAGTGTCACCGTCAAAGACACAGGTTACGTACGGGAGGATGGTTGGGTTGCCCGTCAGTATCACAGCACGTGTCAGGATGTTCCGGCAAACGGCGCGGGCAAGGTGTACACACAGCAGATCACCGTGGTTGGGCTACAGCCGCCATATTGGCCGTGGTACAGCGATCCATGGTTGGGCTATTCCCTCAATGTCCAGTCCAATCTGACGCGCTACCCGGGAAACCCAGTGTATTACGTCGCGAATCCAAACTCGTACATCAACATGTCGGTGCGCGATATGCCTGACCCTAACCTTTATCCACGGGATTTCGACTACTACTACGATTGGGTGACGAATACGGTTACCCCGGTCGCGGACTTTATGAAGCCGGTCCGTTGGCTACGTCAGATGTCCGACGAGAATCAACAGGTTTTGAAGGGCACGAATCAACTGGAAGCGAACTTGTGGTTCCAAGTGCCACCTAACGCCAAATGGCTGGCGGTAGATGGGTTGATCGATGATAATCCGTCTCTGCCGGAGCGCGACGACTGGTTGTATGCCTTCCGGCACCTCATCGTGTCGAGCATCGACGTGTCCTCACCTCCTGTCGTGCCGGTCAAAACGTTCTACCGGCCAGCTCCTGCATCGGGCAACACGTCTGACCCGCCGGTGTCCGCTCCGTTCGTCGAAGTACCGCTCTTGGCGGACGCATGGTGGAACTCTGCTACAAGAGACGTTGTGTGGAAGAACAAACCGACGACCCCACTCGTCCAATACATAAACAACACGTCGTCCGTCGATCAGCCCATCGCGTTGTTCTACAAGAAGGACACGACCCAAAGCCCACCTGTTTACACACTGATCTCATTGACCACGCAGGTGCCGAAAGGTGGCAATAGCGGCATAGTGGTGGTCTGGACTGGGTTGCCGGTCCTGAACCAGACGTTCAATCAGATCTTCCTACAGGCAACGCTGCAAGCGCAGCTAACAACCCAGCGGCAAATGAAGCTGTTCTTCAACCCGACGCTTAAGGACCATCCGTCGGGAGCGAACTTCCCGAATGGGCGTCGGGAGCCGTTTTTTGTCGAGGGCGGAAACTATGGTGAGGACTGGCACTGGCCGAACTGGTTCTACTACTGGAGGCAAACTGCCGCAGGCAGGACGCCGGCGGCAGGCCCCATGATGCCCGGAGGCCCATCGACTCCAGCCGGAGAGTTTGAGATAAACTACTGGCCCTTTGGGTCTCCATCTGGCGACCTCGACACCATTGGCTGAACATCAGTTGGCAATTGGAACCCGGTGACATTCCCTAACAATCAGATGATTCCCTTTGGAACCATGTTCGTCAATGCGAATCACTACGATGCCGCGCGAACTGATAATTACGACGTGTTCGCCAGGACGGTCAGACACGAGAAGGAGCACAGCGCCCACTTGATCGCCTGGTGGGGGATTGACGGCTCCGGCCATTCCACGCTTCTGGACAGGGACAACGACATGATCCCGAACTGGATAGAGGATTACTACTCTGTTCAGAGCAGGCGTCCGGTTCCGGGGACGACGGACTTCTTCTTGAACCCCGATCTTCGCGATGTGAAGGGGAATGGCTTCGGGGATGAAGAGGAATACACACGGGCCGTCGTCGCTTCCGCCGGACACTTTTATTGGAATCCGCCCTACTGGATGTATAGCGAGGACTGGTCTATGAATGGCGTCCGATGGCGAAATACACCGTAGTTGGAGAAGGAGTTGAACAGTATGAGCAAGACAACAGGTCGGTTACTGATGATGGCGCTACTCGACCTCTCTTTGGCAGGCGTTGTGCAAGCTGCCGAACCGGTGCAAGCCACACCGCGTCCGTCGCGAATCGATCATTCGCAGGCTCTATACGACGCGGCAAATGACAGGAAGGTTTCGGCGAACGTGCGAATAAAGGGCCTCACGAACGGCTTGCGCCGTGAGCTGGGCCAGCCCGTCGCGTCGCCCGAGGAATCTCCGATTCCGGCCAAAACACGCGATAACGGGCACGGAATGGGAGACGCAGCGGACCGTTCTCAGATACTCCTTATCAGGGGTTTGGCCCGAGTCGGAGATGTAAACGCTCTCAATCACGCACGCGCGGCCGCCGCCAACGTCTCCATGTGGCCGCATCTGACCGTGGCGATAGCATTATCGGAAGGCCCGAAGAACGCGGATCTGCAAAAGGCGGCCCTGGTAGAAATCCTGGATCTCCTCAAAACGAGTCGCGATCTGCCGCTTCGCTACACCGCTGTCTCCGCGCTGGCCAATGCCGCTGACTATCCCGAGCTTCGCGAAGTGGTCGTCAGCAGCCTGAAGGAGATACTCCTCACAGATCCACTGCGCTCCAAAGACCATTTCGGTAGAGGTCTCTATACGATCAGGGGAATGGCGGCCGGGAGTCTGTCGCGATTGGGCATCAAGTGCCAGGCTCGAGCCGATGACACTTGGGAAATCCTCGCTGGCGACGCACCGAAGCCCAACTGAGACAGATCAGATTCTGAGACCTTTGTCCCTTTGGGAGTGGTCCCGTGGCAATGATGCCAGAGCATATCATCGTGCGCGCTACTCAACCAGGGGTTCGCGCGCGGAACCTACCGGTGAATCGCGTTGGGGTGCCTGCCCTCATAGCCCTCACCTTCGCCCCTGTCCTCCTTCCTGCCACACTGCTGGCGGGAGGGATCCATGGAGCGGCACTTCGTAAGAGGGGCCGCCGGGTTTGTTCAATTGGTGGGGGCGAAGCATTCACCAAGGTTCGCGAGACGGCCTCGCGCACCAACCCGCGAATGCTTCGCCCCT
>JANYKG010000046.1 GCA_025358205.1 Armatimonadota bacterium | reverse complement strand
ATCGGTCCAAGAGACCGCATTCTCACCCGAACCAGCATACCAGAGAGGAGATCAGACGAGTCTTAGCAGTCACGCGCCAGAACAAGAGACTCGGACTGGTCTGTCTGTGGCTGCATCTTAAGAGGAACTTCGGGTACAGGCGGACGGTGGTCGCACTGTACCGACTTCTTAGGAGGGAGGGTGTAATACCTGCCCCAACAAAGAAGCGCAGGCGCAAATCCAAGCCTTACGAGGCGATCCTTGTGCCCGGTGAGAGAGTGCAGGTAGACGTGAAGCACGTTCCACAGGCATGCCTGGTGGGTGGACTCACGAGCAGACTCCAAGGCGCGATGCATCCATCTGCCTTTGAGGCATACTTGGCAGAGGAAGGGATAAGGCATAAGCTGATCGCCGTGGCTACACCCAGACATAATGGCAAGGTTGAGAGAAGTCACCGCACTGACGATGAGAGGTTCTATGAAGGCAACAAGTTCTACAATCTGAGATACCTGAGAGAGCAGATGGAAAGACACCGAAGACTGCGCAACAACACGCCAATGACGGTCATTGGCCTCAAGTCACCTGCCGAAATGCTTCGTCGGTACCAGGAGGCTGTGTAACACATGTTTGACAAACCTACACTTGTCAATACTTTTCTAGGGAATCAATCGGCTCAGATGCCGGACGTTTCGGTGACTTTTGCCGGTTTGATGCAAAGCGCGACGAACACCGACAGTGCCACAACAACCGCTCCGCCGAAGAAGGTGGCCTGGTATCCCAATCTCTGCCACAGCGCCGCGCCTATCAACGGCACTGCCACCGCCGCCGCGTGGTTCACGGATATCCCCATCGCCAGGCTGGGCATCAGGTCCTCCGGCAGCGCTATCCTGTGCAGATAGGTATTCAGGCCAATGCTTCCCAGGAAGAACAGGTTGTCCAGGCAGTAGAGCACGTAGAGTATCGGCGGTTGCTTGATGAGCGCGTAACCTATGAAGACGGGGATCAGCGCGGCATAGCAGAAAGCCAGCACCTTGCGCTCGCCAATCCGGTCTATCAGCCTGCCAACTTTTGGCGCGAGCAGCACGTTGGTCAGGTTGTTCACTATCATCAGCGCGGCGACCACCTTCAGCGGGGTGCCGTAGTTGCGCACAAGGGCGAATATGGCGAAGGTGATGAACACCTGCTTTCGGCAGCCCTCCAGAAAAGTGAGCGCATAGTAGAGCTTATACCGTTTCTTGAACACAAATCTCGGCTTTTCCGCGTGCCCTATGTCTCTGCGGATCATGCTGACCGATATCGCCCCTAGCGCAGCGATCCCTCCGGCGACCAGGAATATCCCGTGCAAGCCGATCTGCTTACCTATAAGGAACACTAGGATCATGCCGCACAGGGTGCCCACCGCGCCCACCGCGCTCATCTGTCCCAGCCTGCGTCCTCGGTTGCTCGCATCGGCGAGGTTCATGGTCATGGATGGGCTGAGCGGCATCCACGAATGCAGCCCTATACTCCACACCAGCGAGTAGAGCAGCAGTGTCTGCACGTTCTCAACTCTGTAGTAGGCGCCCAGGCCCAGCGCGAGCAGCGAGAGGGCCATGCACGCCAGAATTGGTTCGGCAATCCGCATGGTCAGCGCGGCGATCAGGAACATGAGGAAACCGGGCAGTTCTCTCAACGCCTCCAGCCTGCCAAGATCCATCGGCTGCAGGTGCAGAACCTCGACCACAAAATTGTTGAATGTGGCAAAGTACGTGCCGAAACCGAACGACACGCAAAATATGGTTATCGCGAGCAGCCTTAGGTCTTTGCTCCCGCGTCGGGTCAGTGCGATGAAGGCGGCGAGGGGTGATTCACGAGGTTCAGTTGCCATTACTTCCGTTGACTCCAGTCCGTAGTACAAACCACAGTATACCACGGACGCCCGGACTCGCGCTTCAGTCCCGGATCGGTTAGTAGACAGACTTCGAGAGAAGCATGATTGTGCCTTCGCCAGGCGGCATCCACCTGTGGAAGGTGTATGTACGCACTACCTCGTATCCGTATGCCGGGCCGAATGAGATCACATAGTCATCGTAGACATCGCGCCACCACCCCTGGCTCGGATCGTTCTCTCTGTAGTTGTGCCAGCCGTTGAACTCGTAGCCGCCCTCTATCTCGCTGGGCTTCACGTCGCCCTTCTGCATCAGCTCGTCCGCCGCCTGCCAGCGCAGCCGATTCCATGCCATGTAGTCATGAGTACCGGCCACGCTGAAGTACCCCATGAGCAATAAGAGGATGATACCTACAATAAGCGCAGCGCGGTTTGGCCGAACCGGCAGCGGGGCAGCCATGCAGACTACTCCAACCAGCAGCGGGACTGCGAAGATGAAATAGCGGTCGAAGTACACGAACATGGTCAAGGGAAGCAAGGGCATTATTGACATAAGGACCAGCGCCGTGAGCATTGTCAGCCCTGCTTTGTCCACGCCGTCGTTTCCCTTACACCGGGCAAAGATCAACTGAACCGCTGCCAGCAGATGCCACAATAGCAGCGCTCCGCCGATACAGCAGAACACGGTTACTACCGCCCAGAAGTTTTCTGAAGCCATTGGGTAGTTCGAGATTCTCATGATCCACACATCGCGCAGCGTTAGTGGACCCAGTGCCAGGTTCAGCAGGTAGTCGCCCTCCGCATGGTTAAGCGGCATCAGCATGTCGGAGGAGATCAGCCCTGAGATCACTGTGATGAACGCGCCTGCGGATATGCACATGTTGATGAATGCCTGCCGCGCGGTCAGCCTTGCCCTCTGGCGCAGGAAAGACGGGATTAGGAACGGTAGCAAGAAACCGCCCAGGTAGACAAAGCAATCAACGAAAACCTTGTGGATTCCGACGCCCCAGGTCGCGATTCCGGCCTTCAAGAACTTGCCGGTTGAGTCCGCCTGGATGTTGTACAGCGCGGGCAGTTTGTAGGTGGATTTCATCCATTGGACAAAGCCGAACAGAGCGAGTGCGACCACCGCGATGGGGACGACCGCCCTGACCAGCGACCTTGCGCTGAAGCCGTTCTTTACCACATAGGCGATGGCGAAACCCACTGGCAGGATGAGTCCGAACTGCCTGATGAGGACAGCCGCAACGGAAAGCCCGGTACCCAGCGCGCTCATGCCGGCGCTGTCGGTCCTGAGCGCCTTCAGGTATGCGTACACCGCCATGAGCGCAACCGCCGCGAACGGCACATCTGTCATAAAACTATATGACAGGCACAGGTAAAGGGGGTTAAGCGCTACTACCAGCGTGCCGAAGAACGCCGCCCATTTCGGCGCACCGATCTCGCGGAGGATGCCGTACACCGCCAGCAAACCCATGAGTCCCAGTGTGAGCGTGGAAATCCTGAGCGCGGTGAACGTAGGGCCGAGGATAAGGCAGAAGAGCGCACCCCAAAGAGCCTGTGCGAAGAGCGTCATGGTGGTGATGCCAACGAAATGAATCTCATGGAGCTTCACCAGGTCGAAGGCCGCCCTTCCGTAGCACCAGTCATCGTTAAGCGGGAAGTTGCCCTTGGGGTTCACCAGCAGCGCGACTATCAGCCATACTGCCGCTATGGCCAGCACGGCATAGATATCTCCGCCTAGCTTTGCAGAGCGCTGAGGCGAAGCCGGTTTCTGCTCGACAGCGGGCCGGGACGTGCGCGATTTCTTGGACATGCATGTGACTCCTGAGCCTGCACTGACCCGCGACTTGAAGTTTCGGGTCAGCAAAACCAACACATACTCAAGGATATCACAACCAGCCTGTCAAGGGAAACTATTCGACCAATTCGGGAAGTCTCTCGGCTGCATCAGTGTGCGCAATGAAGAGCAGTTCATCGCCAGTCTCGATTGTCACATTGGCAGATGGCACCAGTATATCAGTACCTCGAAGTATCGCCGCTATGATGCAATGCTCAGGGAGTTCGATGCTATTGGCAAGTTTGCCGGCTATGTTGCTCGTTGCAGACACGGTCAGCTCGGTCACGGTGACTTCTCCCTCTCTAAGCTTCAGGAGTGTCACTATATCCCTGAGACTGGCCTCTTCCTCGATCAACTGCGCGACGATCTGCGCGGAGTCAATGGCAACATCCACACCCCAACTGCGATTGTAGAGCCACTGGTTCTTCGGGTTTCGGACTGCTCCTATGACCTTTGGAACCTTGAACTCGAACTTAGAGAGCATGCAGATGACGAGGTTGTCTTCGTCATCACCTGTGCAGGCTACCATCACGTCCGCCTGGTCTACACCCGCATCAGTAAGCCTGTTCGGGTCGTTCGCGTCGCCGGTCACGACGCGCACTCCGAGCAGGTCCTCGATGTACTTCGAGCGCGCCTCGTCCTGCTCGATCACGATGACCGTGTGTTTCTCCTTGATAATGTCGGCAATCCTTCGTCCGAGTTTTCCAGCCCCTGCCACTATAACTCTCATGACTTCAACCCCATCATCTTCTGGAATCTTTCAATCGAACTCTCATGGACTACGACATGAATCTGGTCGCCGTCCTCAAAGCGAGTACCCGACACAGGTATGACCGGCTTGCCTCTACGTATAATGACGGCAACCTGTATCTCACCCGGCACGTTCAAGTCCATCATCGGTCTACCGACCATGTGTCCGATCGCCGAAACCACGAGCATCTGCACCTCGTCGTTGCCGAATGTGTACTCGCGGTTGAGATCTGTGCTGGTGACTAGTTCGATCACCTTGTTCGCGCCCCAGACAGCGGTCGCGAAGGTCGTCACGCCGAACCGGCGGTAAATCTCCGCACGCTGAGGGTCGTATATGCGGCTAACCACTATCGGCACGCGGTAGATTTCCTTTGCGATGCGAGCGGAGACTATGTTGCTGTTATCTCCATTTGTAACCGCGACAAACGCATCCGCCTGGACGATGCCGGCCGCTTCGAGATCATGCTTGTCATAGACAAGGCCCTTAATGGACTTGCCCGCATAGGTCTTGGGTAGCCTGTGAAAGGCCTTCGGATTACGGTCTATTACGACCACCGAATGCCCGTCGCGCGCCAGTTCGCCCGCCGCCTGTGCGCCGACTCTGCCACATCCTGCGATGATCACGTGCATAAGTCAATACCTCCTACGCATTGAGGGTCTTCCTGCGAAGGACCCACTTGCGTGTCTCTTCGGCCACGAACAGAGTAACCGATGTTGCGATAAGAATCAACCAGTCGTTGAGACTCAGGGGCGCGGTCTTGAGTAGAGACTGGAGCGGCCCCCAGTAGGATATGGCGATCATAAGCAGGAGTCCGAATAATTCGCCTGCCACCACACCCCTGTTGCTGAACAAGCCCACGCTGAATATGGATGCCCTCTCGGTGCGCACAACGAAGCCGTTTGCGAACTGGGACATCACTATGCCGGCCTGTGTCATCGTGATGGCTTCTCTGTAGTACATGTAGTGCGGACTTGCTGCGTTCGACCAACTCGAATCTCCCCATTTCCAACCGTGGGAAAGGAGGACATAGAGGAAACCGATGATCGCTCCTGCCGCTTGTATGGTGCCCAGGAAGGCTATCCGCTTCAACGTGGCTGAGTCCATCAGCCTGTCAGTTTTCGCCCTCGGAGGAAGCTGCATGACGCCCGGTTCGGGTTGTTCCGTACCCAATGCGAGCGATGGCAGCACGTCCGATCCCAAGTCAATGGACAGGACCTGCAGCGCTGAGAGTGGTATCAGATGCACACCCGCTAGCGTGGCGAAGACGTATGGGAACAGTTCACCGGCGTTGTGCGAGAAGAGGTAGGTGACCATCTTTTTCAGATTGGAGTATACGCCTCGCCCTTGCTCGACCGCTTTGATGATGCTGGCGAAACTGTCGTCCAACAAGATCATGACGGCGGCCTCGCGCGAAACGTCCGTGCCCGTCTGCCCCATCGCGATCCCGATATCCGCGCGTTTGAGGGCAGGCGCATCGTTTACGCCGTCACCCGTCATGGCAACGACTTCGCCCATCTCTCTCAGGACGGTAGCAACTCTCAACTTGTGTTCGGGCGATACACGGGCAAAAACTATCTCATAGTGTGTTGCCAACTCCGCCTTGAGATGATCGTCATCCATGCTGTCCATCTCAATACCGGTCACCACCCGGGCGTCGGAACCTTTGACGATGCCTATTCTGCGCGCAATCGCCTCTGCGGTGAGGCCGTAGTCGCCGGTGATCATGATAACCCGTATACCTGCGGAATGCGCCTGGCTGACGGCATCACTTACCTCGGGGCGAGGAGGGTCTATCATGCCTACCAGACCCAGCAGAGTAAGGTCGGTCTCAACGATCTCGTTTGTGTAGTCGGTCATGCTGCCGGGCAGTTCGCGCTCGCACACGGCCAGAACGCGCAGCGCTGACCTGGACATCGCGTCGTTCTGCTCTGATATCCGATTACGAAGTTCTTCGGTCAACGGGACGACTTTACCGCCGATCTTGATCTTTGTGCAGAGGGCGACGGTCTCATTGGGAGCGCCTTTCACGTATGCAAACTGGCCGCCTTCGCGCACGTTCACGACGGACATGCGTTTCCGGGTCGAATCGAACGGCAATTCGTATATCCTTGGCTCAGTGATCAGTTCACGCTCGAACTCGAAGGCGCCCTTCTTACCCACCACGATAAGCGCGCCCTCTGTGGGATCGCCGATAACTCGCCAGCCCTTGTCGTCCTCGGGCGCCAGAACCTTGGAGTTGTTGCAGAAAGTGATCGCTCGCAGGAAATCGCGCAGCTTCCGCTTGGCGTCGTCATCGGGAACTGGCTGGCCGTCCGCCTCGAATGCACCGATGGGTTCGTAGCCGGCGCCGGTGACCTCGTACTGCGTCATGTCGTTGAAGATCTCTTTTACGGTCATCTCGGCTTTGGTCAGCGTGCCGGTTTTGTCTGTGCAGATAACGTCTGTAGATCCCAGGGTCTCAACTGCGGATAGCTTCTTGATGAGAGCATTCTGTCGGGCCATGCGCTGAATGCCGACCGCCAGTGCGACGGATAGTGTGGCCGGCATGCCCTCAGGTACGCATGCGACCATGACGCTCATTGCGAAAAGCACTGACCCAACCCAGGGCAAGCCCAGAACCCGCCCCATTACGAAGAGGAGCACGCCTATTGCTACGGCGATCTTAGAAACCGTGAAAGCCATTGCCCCAATCTCAAGCTGAAGCGGTGACTTCCCGGTCTCTACCCCCGACGTAAGCTCGAATATCCGCCCGAACTCCGTCTCCATGCCGGTGGCGAAGACCACGCCTCGCCCGTTTCCGGTGGCGACGCTGGTTCCCATGAAGATCAGGTTTGGCATCTCGATCTTTGCCAGCTTCTCTTCACGGACGGAGTCCGAGGTCTTGCGGACGGGGTCGGACTCGCCGGTGAGCGCGATGTTGTTGGTAGACATCTCGTACTGGCGCACAAGCCTGGCATCGGCGCTGATCGAGTCGCCCTCCTCCAGTACCATCAGGTCGCCTGGGACCAATTCCGATGCTGGGATGACTATCAACTCGCCGTTGCGTACGACTTTGGCGTTCTGGGGAACGAGCTTCTGGAGCGCCTCGGTTGCCTTCTCTGCGCGGAACTCCTGGAAGAAACCGATTGCCGCATTGAGGATGACGACGCCGATAATGGCGAATGTGACGTTCAGATTGTCCTTCCGGTCCGGTCCTGTCGAGAGGATTGCGGCGATAAGCGTGAGGAGTGCTGCAACTTCGAGTAAGATAGCGAAAAGGTCGGTGAACTGCTGGAAGAATCGGTATATTATTGGTTTGCGGTGAGCGGCGGTCAGGACGTTCGGGCCATATTGCTGCCGGCGTTGAGCCACATCTTGTGCGCTCAAGCCCGCGCTGGAACTGCCGAGTTTCTGATACACCTCTTCTTCACTTGGTCGCCATATTTCCAATGCTACATCTCCGGTAAGGCAATATTGAATTATATTCCTCGCCGGATGGAAAATCAAGGGAATAGGCGACAGAAGGGTGTTAAGAAACTGTTAAGAAACCCTGTAGCAGTCGTATTGTTGTATCCTAATGTATCGTCTTTCGGAAACGGGTCATATCAGGATTGGTCGGATTTACCGGTGTCTGCGACGACAACGATGTCCACATTCTTGGTCTCACGCATGATCTTGTTTACTATCGATCCACGAGAAATCTCTTCCCATCGGCTCCGAGCTGACTGCCCCATCACTACCATGGTCGCGCCATATCCGTTCAGGTACTTGATGAGTTCGTCAGCGACGGAATCGCCCTCCAATGCAACTACCTCCGCGCCAAGGTTACGCGCGAGTTCTGTCACCTCTTGGAGAATGGCTTCTTCATTCTTGCTCAATGTAGCCCCGGGAACCTTTACGAAAACGCAGGTGAAGTCTCCACAGGTGCGCTTTGCGAGCCTGTAACCACGACGCACAAGCCTGAGGGAGAGAGGTTTGGGAGTTACTGCCACTACTACATACTCCCGGGCAGCCTTTCCCTGAGGCATCTTGTGCGCATCCATGTATTGGTGGAGCTGATCGTCCACTTCCCGCGCTGTCAATTGAAGCGCGAGTTCACGCAGGGCTACGATATTGCCTTTTCTGAAAAAGTTGGACAGCGCCTGGGATATCTTCTCTTCATGGTAGATGTCGCCGCGCTTCAGCCGGTTGATGAGGGCATCAGGAGTGAGGTCTACCAACTCGACCTCGTCAGCCTCCATGATGACCGAGTCCGGCACTGTCTCTCGTACTCGAACACCCGTGATCTCATATACCGTGTCATTCAGACTCTCGACATGCTGAACGTTGACCGTCGAGATGACGTTTATCCCGGCATCCAGTATCTCTTCCACGCTTTGCCATCGTTTGGCATGTACCGTTCCCGGGACATTCGTATGCGCCAGTTCGTCAACCAGCGCCCATTCGGGGTTGCGCTCGATGATGGCGGCGGTATCAAGCTCGTAGAGAGTCTTGCCGCGATACTCGATTGGCTTGAGTAAGATCTGCTCTAGTCCCGCTAGAAGCTCGGCTGTGGCGGGGCGACCGTGCGTTTCTGCGATGCCGACGATGATATCCTCACCGCGCATGGCACGACGTCGTGCCTCGGATAGCATCCTGTAGGTCTTGCCCACGCCGGGCACTGCTCCCAGGAATATCTTGTGTCTACCCTTCTTGCGTGGCACACATCGTTTCAATTCGTCTCGTTCCGAACCTTTATGGTTCATCTCAGTCCTGCTGCGGAATCGAGCGCGCGGTTTAGCTTCAGAACGTTCACCCGCGGCTCTCCAAGTATACCAAACTGCCGCCGTGTAGTGTTAGTCGCAATCAGGCTCTGGACATTGGATTGTGGAATTCCCCTTGCCGCTGATATCCTTGCCGCCTAGGCGTATGCATTGGCGAGAGATATGTCAGGATCCAGGCCGCTCGCGGATGTCGTGGCCATGTCAGCCGGGATGGAACCTCTCTTCAGACCAGGGTTCTCTGCTATCAACCTTGCTCCGTCCGATCTCACACGATCAATGAGCGCATTGCTTGTAGGTCCCAGGTTCGACCCCCCGGATGCAGCGGCATCGTACCCGCTACCGGCAGCCGAAGGACGCGGGTGAAAGTATCTCGGCTGGTAGAACGCTTGACCTATCAGTCCCGATCCGATCACCTGCCCATGCTCCCGTATAAGGCTACCATTTGCCTGCTCGTGGAACAGCAGTTGCCCGATTCCGGTCACCACCAGAGGATACACTATTCCGAGCAGAATAATGCTCATCAACGCCATCTTGACGGCTATCATCACGTGTTTAGACATGGTTCACTCCTCTATCCGGCCAGACCGAGGGCAGCCAGGATCATATCAATCAGCTTTAGACCAACAAACGGCGCAACTAATCCGCCGAGTCCATAGACCACAAGGTTGTTTCGCAACAGGGTTCCAGCGCCGAGCGGCCGGTATCTGACTCCCCTGAGGGCCAGTGGTATCAATCCCACAATGATCAGTGCGTTGAAGATGATCGCCGACATGATCGCGCTGTGCGGGGAGTGCAGGCGCATGATGTTCAACTTGTTCAACAGCGGGTATGTCGTGACGAAAATGGCAGGGATGATAGCGAAATACTTGGCCACATCGTTCGCAATGCTGAAGGTTGTGAGAGCGCCTCTGGTCATCAGCAATTGCTTGCCGATCTCGACGATCTCTATGAGTTTCGTCGGGTTCGAGTCCAGATCCACCATGTTGCCGGCTTCCTTTGCGGCAGACGTGCCGGTGTTCATAGCGACCCCGACATCCGCTTGGGCGAGTGCAGGAGCATCGTTCGTTCCGTCACCTGTCATCGCCACAAGCTTACCCTGAGCCTGCTCTTGCCGAATCAGCTCCATCTTCGTCTCAGGCGTGGCCTGCGCCAGAAAGTCGTCCACTCCGGATTCCTTCGCGATGGCTGCCGCTGTCAGGGGATTATCTCCCGTGATCATCACTGTGCGGATGCCCATAGCCCTGAGTTGGTCGAATCTCTCCCGTATGCCACCCTTGACGACATCCTTCAAGTGAATAACACCCTGGATTCGCTTGTTCTCTGCCACCACTAGAGGGGTTCCGCCGGAACGTGCGATACTCTCCACCGCGCCGTTCAATTCTATCGGCACGGTGCCGCCCTGCTCCTTAACCCACTCAACGACTGCATCGGTGGCGCCCTTGCGGACATGTCGGCCGTCCAGGTTGATCCCGCTCATTCTCGTCTGCGCAGAGAACGGCACGAACTCCGCATCCGATTCACTTATGTGTCTACCCCGAAAACCAAACTGTTTAGCCAGAACCACAATGGAACGTCCCTCAGGCGTCTCGTCACTCAACGATGACAACTGGGCTGCGTCTGCGAGTTCAGCTTCCGTTATACCGGGCATTGGGATGAACTCCGTTGCCTGGCGGTTTCCAAGAGTGATCGTCCCCGTCTTGTCGAGCAGGAGCGTATCTATGTCACCCGCCGCCTCAACCGCCCTACCGGACATCGCTAGTACGTTGTGTCGCACTAGCCTGTCCATCCCTGCTATGCCGATCGCGGACAGCAGCCCACCAATGGTTGTAGGTATCAGACAGACCAGGAGGGCGATCAGCACGGGTATGGGTATGCTGCCGCCAGAGTATATGGCGAATGACTGCAACGTGACGACTACCAGCAAGAATATAATTGTCAGACCGACGAGAAGGATGTCAAGCGCGATCTCGTTCGGTGTCTTCTGCCTTGATGCTCCCTCGACCAGCGATATCATGCGGTCAAGAAAGGTCTG
>JANYKG010000126.1 GCA_025358205.1 Armatimonadota bacterium | reverse complement strand
TCTGGTCGCAATGGACTCTTTGTCTAACTTAAAATCTATTCATAATGAAAATGAAAGAGAGAAGGAGTATTATTTTAATTCAGTTACCTGTTATTGTTTTTTTTCTTACAGTGCTGGCAGGAAATGTTCGTGCACAAACTCAAGAGGAGTTTACTTCCAAATTGTCGGAGGTATTGATAACAGCGGCTGTGGCCTTGGGAGTTCGCAGAATGAACTCGTGAGCCGGATTCGCCAGCATGCCGTTATTCCGGCTACTGACAAACAAAGGAAGCGTGATGAAATGAGTATCAGAAAACTGACACTGACAGTGATCGCGATTGTTCTTATCCTCTGCTGTTCGGCGTGTTTTGCCGCGGACAGCCTGGCGAAGGGCTTCCAGTCCCCGCCGGATTCCGCTCGACCGTGGGTCTACTGGTTCTGGCTCAACGGCAACATCACCAAGAGCGGAATCACCGCCGACCTTGAGGCGATGAAGCGCGTCGGCATCGGCGGCGTCCTCATCATGGAAGTGGACCAGGGCGCGCCGGTTGGCCCGGTGGACTTCATGGGCGATAAGTGGCGTGAGTTGTTCAAGCACGTGGTTTCAGAGGCCAAACGCCTCGGCCTCGAAGTGAACATGAACAACGACGCGGGCTGGAACGGCAGCGGCGGTCCGTGGATCAAGCCCGAGCAGTCTATGCAGAAGGTCGTCTGGAGCGAGGTCGAAGCCGAGGGATCGAAGCGCTTCGACGGTACGCTTCCTCAGCCCACTGCGGTCGCGGGTTTTTATCAGGATATCAAGGTTCTGGCGTTCCCCACGGTTGGTTCGTATCGCATCCCGGGCATCCAGACCAAGGCCGCTTCCTGGGGCGGACCGAACAGCCCCGGTTCGGGCGGTTCTTCCGAAGGCGGCGTTACACCGGAGATGATCATCAACAGCGACAAGATTGTTGACATAAGCGACAAGATGGATTCCAGCGGTCACCTGGTCTGGGACGTTCCGGCGGGCAAGTGGACGGTCGTGCGGTTCGGCCATACCAGCACAGGCGTGAACAACTCCCCTGCGCCGGCGACCGGACGCGGTCTGGAATGCGACAAGCTAAGCAAGGAAGGTTCAGAAGCCGCCTTCAACGGTATGATGGCGAAGTTGGTGGCTGACTCCGGCTCAGCCGGTAAGGGAGCATTGGTTGCCACTCACGTGGATAGCTGGGAGAACGGCTCGCAGAACTGGACAGCCAAAATGCGCGAAGAGTTCCAGCAGCGACGGGGCTATGACATGATGCCGTTCCTGCCGGTAATGACGGGGCGAGTTGTCGGCAGCGCGGAGACGTCGGACCGATTCCTGTGGGACCTGCGCCGCACGATCTCTGATCTGGTGGTCGAGAACTACGCGGGCCACATTCGCGACATGGCGCATCAGAACGGACTCAGGTTCACCATCGAGGCGTACGGCAGTCCGTGCGACAACATCCCCTACGGCGGGATGGCCGATGAGCCGATGGGCGAGTTCTGGGACCCGAGCGGCGCGATGGAGACTTGCAGGGGCATGGCGTCATCCGGGCATGTGTACGGCAAGCCTGTCATCGGCGCGGAAGCCTTCACGGCGGGTGGGCATGAGCGATGGCTTCATCATCCAGCGTCACTCAAGGCGCTCGGCGACCAGGCGTTCTGCGAGGGGATCAACCGATTTGTCTTCCACCGCTATGCCATGCAGCCGTGGACCGAGCCGACCCGCAAGCCCGGAATGATGATGGGGCCGTGGGGACAGCATTACGAGCGCACAGAGACGTGGTGGGAACAGACACCGGCGTGGCATAAGTATCTGTCACGCTGCCAGTACATGCTGAGACAGGGCCTGTTCGTTGCGGATATCTGCTACCTTCAGGCCGAAAACTCGCCGAGCGGAATGGGTGACCATCCGCGCAAGGGATACAACTGGGACGAGTGCGGGGCGGAGGTCGTTCTCACCCGCATGTCGGTCAAGAACGGCAGAATCGTGCTGCCGGACGGGATGAGCTATCGCGTGCTGGTATTACCGGAATCGCAGACCATGACACCCGCACTGCTGAGGAAGATCAGCGAACTGGTGAAAGCCGGCGCTACCGTCATCGGCCCACGCCCTGTTAGGTCGCCTAGTCTGAACGGCTACCCCAAGTGCGACGAGGAAGTTGCCCGTCTCGCGCAGGAGTTGTGGGGCGACGGTGACGGCAAGCAGATCAAGGAACACCGCCTCGGCAAGGGCCGGGTAGTCTGGGGTATTGAGCCGGAGAAGATGCTCGCGCAGTCCGGCGTGCAGCCCGATTTCGCTGGATCTGGGGACGCGCGCTACATCCACCGCCGTACTCCTACCGGGGCCGATATCTACTTCGTGTCCAACCCGCGACCGTATGAGACAGCGTCCGTATGCACATTCCGTGTGAGCGGCAAGGTTCCCGAGTTGTGGTGGCCGGATAGCGGTCGTGTCGAATGCGCCGCGGTCTATCAGGCAAAGGCAGGCGTCACCACCGTCATGCTGCCGCTCGGTCCCAGCGGTTCGGTCTTCGTGGTTTTCAGGAACGCGGACAAGTCCGATCCCGTAGTAGAAATCAAGTACAACGGCAAGTCGCTGTACCCGTCTCAGTCCGCCAAATCCGCTAAGATCGTGATCCAGAAAGCGACATACGGCATTCTGGACGACCCGGCCCGAACTCGAGATGTGCGGGATAAGGCTCAGAAGATAATTGACGGCGGCGAGTATAGCTTCCGGGTATCAGAGATGGCGGCGGGCGATGATCCGGCGTTCGGGACCGTGAAGACTCTTGTACTCGATTACACCATCGGCGGAAAGAAAGCCACCGCGACCGGCACTGACCCCGAGATCGTTGACCTCGCATTGCCTCCGCCAAGCAGTCCTTCACCTTGCGTACTAACCGGGTCCGACAAGAGCCTGATGCTAACAGCTCGGCAGCCGGGTCGCTACTCGCTGGTTAGGGCAAGCGTGAATTCGCGCGAATTCACGGTTTCGAGTCTCCCGCCTGCTCTGAAGATCGGCGGTCCATGGAAAGTATCATTCCCTGCGAATCAGGGCGCTCCGGGACAGATTAAGCTTGATCGGCTGATCTCGCTGTCAGAGAATGTTGATGCCGGTGTCAAGTATTTCTCAGGTACCGCGACCTACAGCACCACGTTTGACGCGCCGAAGAGTCTATTCGCCCCCAGCGTTTCGACGACTCTGAATCTCGGTGACGTGCAGGTGATGGCAGAAGTGAAGCTGAACGGCAAGCCGCTCGGTTTGCTCTGGAAACAGCCATTCATCGTTGACGTGACGAAAGCCCTTAGGCCCGGAATGAATGTGCTGGAGGTCAAGGTAACGAACCAGTGGGTGAACCGGTTGATCGGGGATGCGCAGCTTCCCGAGGACAGCGATCGGAACGGGAACGGCACGCTCAAGTCCTGGCCGCAGTGGCTGCAGGACGGCAGGCTCAGCCCTACCGGCCGGATCACTTTCGCCGACTGGTTGCTGTGGCGAAAAGATGAGCCGTTACTGAAGTCCGGGTTGATTGGCCCAGTCACGATCACCGCGGCGCAGGAGATCACGGTCAAGTAAGCGCAATATCCGAAGAAAAGGAATCACGATGTCATTATCGCGTTGTCTGATTGCCGCCGGTCTGGCGGTGTTGATGGTCGTCGTCTCTGCGGAGGCCAGCAGTGTTGCCAAACCCTCCGCTCAGCATCTGCTGACGGACGGGATTGCGAACCCTCTAGGCATTGACGCGCCTGAACCCGGGTTCTCCTGGCGGTTCGTGCAGGATGTGCGCGGCTCCCGGCAGAGCGCGTACCAAGTCCAGGTCGCTGGCAGCATAGCATCGCTCCAGTCCGGCAAGCCGTTGCTATGGGACAGCGGCAAGATCCTCTCCTCGCGCATGTCTGACATCGTCCTCAAGGACGCGAAGCTCGCAAGCGGCGCGCGGTACTTCTGGCGCGTCAAGGTTTGGGATGCGCAGGGAACAGCCGGCGACTGGGTGGAACCCGCTTGGTTCGAGATGGCGCTCCTGAACAAGTCCGACTTGAAGGCCCAGTGGCTGAACACACCCGGCGGCGGCAACGGCTACCACTCCAAAGAAGTGTCCGACGAGAACACCGTGAAGTGGGTGCAGATTGACCTGGGCGCGCCGACCGACATCAGCATCGTCAAGCTCTACCCCGCGCGGCCTTACAACTGGAAGGAAGACATCCCCGGCTTCGGGTTCCCGATTCGCTACAGGATCGAGGCATCCGATACAGCCGATTTCGCCAAGCCGGTTCTGCTGGCGGACAGGACAAGCGAAGATCAGAAGAATCCCGGCACGGAATCCGTCGAGATCAACTTCGATACGGTGAAGGCGCGCTACGTCCGGCTGACCGCCACGAAGCTGTGGGCCAGGCAGGACGGCCAGAAGATGCTCTCACTCGCCGAAATGCAGGTGACGAACTACTTGCACCAGAACCTCGCGCTGGGCAAACCGGTTACCGCGCTGGACAGTATCGAGGAGCTAGGCTGGAGCACGAAATTCCTGACCGAGGGGATCGTCACTTCGGTTGAATCGCCTAAAAACGCGCCCGTATTCCGCACGGAGTTCAGCCTGTCGAAACCGGTGAGAAGCGCGCGGGCGTATGTCACCGGGCTGGGGTACTATGAACTGCATCTCAACGGCGACAAGGTAGGCGACAAGGTGTTGGACCCGGGCTACACAGCCTTTGCCAAGCGCACCCTGTACAGCACATATGACGTCACCGGTCTGCTGAAGCACGGCGCAAACGCCGCCGGTGTAATTCTGGGCAAGGGTTGGTGGGGCGAATCCCCGCGCTTCATCCTGCAGATCAACGTGGAGTATGCGGACGGCACGAAGGCCTGCATCACGTCCGGCAAGGGATGGAAGCGGAACGACAGCCCCATTACGGAAAACTCGCTGTACCACGGCGAAACCTATGACGCGCGGCTGGAGACACCGGGCTGGGACAAACCGGGCTTCAACGACTCAACGTGGGCCAAGGCGGATACCATAGAATCGCCCGCCAAAGCGCTCTCTGCCGAGACCATCCAGCCGATCCGTGTGTGCCAGGACATGAAGCCGAAAACGCTCACCAACCCGAAGCCGGGTGTGTGGGTTTATGACTTTGGACAGAACTTTTCCGGTTGGTGTCAACTCAAGGTCTCGGGTCCGGCGGGGACTGAGGTCAAACTCAGGCATGCTGAGGTTCTCTATGACAACGGCACGGTCAACCAGGAGAACCTAAGGAGCGCGAGGGCTACGGACAAGTACATCCTCAACGGCAAGGGCGAAGAGGTGTACGAACCCAGGTTCACGTACCACGGCTTCCGCTACGTCCAGATTGAAGGCTTTCCCGGTACGCCCTATTTGAAGAACCTGCTCGGGCGGGTGGTACACACGGATTTCGAGCCGCGAGGTTCGTTCCAGTGCTCCGACACGCTCATCAATCAGATAGCAAGAAACGCATGGTGGGGGTACAAGACCAACTTCCACAGCATCCCCACGGACTGCCCGCAGCGTGACGAGCGGCAGGGCTGGATGGCTGACGGCCACATGACCGCCGACATGGGGTTCTACAACTTCGACATGCTGCCCGGCTACACAAAGTGGCTGCGTGACATGGCCGATTCCCAAGGCGATGACGGCCGCGTGCCGGATACCGTGCCGCACGTGTGGGGCTCGAACCCTGGCGACCCGATGTGGGCTGCGGCGTACCCGTTTGTGCTCTGGGACCTGTACCGCCACACCGGCGACCAGCGCATACTCGCCCAGCACTACCCCGGCATTGCCAAGTACGTGGACATGCTGGCCCGCGAGGCAGGCGACTCCTACATCATCAAACGCAACAACTACGGTGACTGGGTTGGCGTGGTTCATACTCCCAGGGACCTGATCTCCACCGGCGGCTTCTACCGCTGCACGTGGTTGGCCGCGCGCATGGCGGAGATACTCGGAAAGCCCGGCGACGCGAAGAAATATGATGCACTGTGTGCGAAGATCGGCGACGCGTTCAACAAGAAATTCTTCGACCCGAAGACGAACAACTACGGCAATGCGAGTCAGTACTCGAACGCCTGGCCGCTCTACCTCGGTATCGTGCCGAAGGATGTACACAAGGCGGTTGTGGATAATCTCATCAAGGACATCATGGTGACTCGCAATGGTCACCTCAGCACCGGGTTCCTCGGCGCGCGCTACCTGCTGGAGGTTCTGTGCAACGAAGGCCGCGCGGATGTAGCCTACACCATCGTGACGCAGAAGGACTACCCTGGATGGGGCTATATGATATCGAAGGGGGCGACCACCGTCTGGGAGCTGTGGACGTACACAGTCGGCAACGGCATGAACTCGCACAACCACCCGGCGTTCGGCTTCATCAACGGATGGTTCTACCAGGCGCTTGCGGGCATAACGCCGATCGCGCAGCCCGTAGGCGGCTTCGAAGGGTTCGAAATCAAGCCGTATGTCGTCGGCGATCTGACGTGGGCGCGAGCGGCGGTTGACACGGTTCGCGGCCCGGTCGCCTCGTACTGGGTGCTCACGAAGGATGGCCTCACGATGGAGGTCACCATCCCCGGCAACTCGCGCGCGGTGGTCTGCGTGCCGAAGCTGGGACAGCAGCACATCAAGGTCACCGAGAGCGGGCGCGTGGTCTGGGAGAACGACAAGCCGGTTCCAGGTGTACCGGGCGTCTCGTCCAGCCGGGAAACGGACGCCTGGGTCAAGTTCGACTGCGGCTCAGGGAGTTACTCGTTCAGTCTGATAGCCGGTCAGTGAGCGTGGGGGTTTGGGTGATTGGAGACACAACCTACGATGAGCAATGATCTGAGCAGCACACATCCGCCTTGTATTCCGCTGGGAGTACAGGTCATCGCATGGATAACGCTGGTGGGGCCTGTCTTGGCCAGTCTTCTCGTCATAAGTCTGGCGCATACGGTGCCTGACGGTAATGTGCTCTTCACCAATCAGATAACCGGGCATCAGTATGTGGCGTCGGGATGGAGATCACTTCTGGTCGCCGTGCTTGTAATGACGGCATTCTGTGCGGTTGGGGCGCTGTCTGCATTCTACACCTTGAAGGGTCGGATGTGGGGTTATTGGGTGATACTCGCAAGTTTGGCCTTGAGTGTACTAAGCCCCTTGTTGCGGGCTTTATTGGGGAAAGCCCATTTCAGCCTAGACATTGTCGGAATTATCTTGCTCGTCGTGATCTTACGAGATTTCACCGGATTTCGAGATTTCTCGATGTACCAAGCCCGCAAACCTGAAGATGCAGAGCGGGACTAGGTGTCGGCAGGTCCATTCGGGGATCGAGTATCCAGAATCGAGCATCGAGTATCACGTTGGTTCAAGGAGGTCATTTTCATGCTTCGCGCAGGCACATACGCACAAATCATCACCCCGCCGGTGGGGACATCGCTGAGCGGGTACTTCTACGACAGGGTTTCGACCGCTGTTCACGACGATCTGTTCGCCAAGGCGCTCGTCCTTGAATGTGGGCATGTCAAGCTCGCCATCGTCGTGTGTGATATCATCCACCTCATGCGGCCGCAAGTGGAGGAGGCCAGGAAAATCACGTCGAAGGCGACGGGGATCCACGCCGACCACATCATGATCGCATGCACGCACACGCACACCGGCCCGGAGACTTATATGGAGCGGCCCATGGTTCCAGTACACGAGGAGTACTTGCGCGGACTGCCCAAGCTGATAGCCGAAGCCGTGATCCAGGCCAATGCAAACCTGAAGCCCGCCAAGTTACGCCTCGGCGAGGAGTATGAAGACGGCGTGGCTTTCAACCGCCGATTCCGCATGAAGGACGGTACGGTGAAGTTCAACCCCGGCAAGCTGAACCCGGATATCATAGGCCCGGACGGCCCGATAGACCCGCAGGTGAATGTCCTGCGCGTAGACGACGAGTCCGGTCAGCCGATGTGCATCCTGGCCAACTACTCGCTGCACGTGGACGTGAAGACCGGCTGCGAGATCTCCGCGGATTTCCCCGGCGAGATGTCGCGCATCGTCAGTTCGCAGTACGAGAGCAAGCCGTTGGTCATCTTCATGCAGGGCACGTGTGGAAACATCAACCACATTGACGTTACCACCGCGCGAGACCAGAACGGTTGGGGCCAGTCCACCATCATCGCCCGAACGCTGGCCGGAAAGGTCCTGGCGGCATCGGAGCTTTCCGAGCCGATGAACGATGCGCTGGGCGTTGGGACAGACACTCTGGACATCAAGTACGCCCCGATGACCGATACCCTACGAGCACATGCGGATGAGGTGCTCAAGCAGGCCGACCCGGACGAGAAGGAGTTCGCGCAGGCCAAGTACATCCAGACCTACGATCTGGACGGCAAGTCGGCAGAGGTAGAACTGCAGGTCATCCGAATAGGCGATATGGCTATCGTCGGTATCCCCGGCGAGTATTTCGTGGAGTATGGACTGAGCATCAAAGAGTGGTCCCCGTTTGCGCAGACCTTCGTCGGCGAGTTGGCGAACGGCTCATTCGGGTACATACCGACGTCCGATGCGTTCTACCCCGGGACCTACGAGACGATGCCGATTCTTTCCGCCGTGCTCGAACCATCGGCGGGCGTGCAGATCGCCAACGCTGCGGGCAAACTGCTCAGGAAGCTTGCGGGTTGACGACGGGACGGGAGTACGCGCGATGAATTCTTATTTCACTTCTGAATCGGTTACCGAGGGGCACCCGGACAAGGTTGCCGACAGAATCTCGGACTCGGTGCTGGACGCAGTGCTGGCCCAGGATCCCAGGGGCAGGGTGGCATGCGAGACGTTCATCACCAGCGGGCTATGCGTGGTAGGCGGCGAGATCACGGCCAACGCGGACGTGGACATCCCCGGCATTGCGCGAAAGGCTATCGCGGAGATCGGCTACCACACCGCGGACGATGGGTTCGACCTCGATGCCGCCGAGATCAGATCGGTGGTCCGCAGCCAGTCCGTCGAGATAGGCGCGCAGGTTGATACCGAAGGCGCGGGCGACCAGGGCATGATGTTTGGGTTCGCATGCACCGATACGGACGAGCTTGTGCCCATGCCGATCATCATCGCGCACAAGCTGGCGGCCCGACTGACGGAGGCGCGCAAGACCGGGCTGATCCCCTACCTGCGACCCGACGGCAAGACGCAGGTCACGATTGAATACGACGGCAGCGGCAAGCCTGTGGGAATAGCCAAGGTGCTTATCGCGGCTCAGCACTCTCCCGAAGTTGATCTGGACACTCTGCGCAGAGATGTCATACGGCTGGTTGTTCAGCCTGCTGTTGACGTTGACGAGCGAAACATCCGGGTGAATCCGAACGGTTCGTTTGTGATCGGAGGCCCAGGCGCAGATACCGGGCTGACCGGGCGGAAGATAATCGTAGACACCTACGGCGGCTATGCCAGGCACGGTGGCGGCGCATTCAGCGGGAAGGACCCCACGAAGGTGGACCGGTCGGCCACTTATATGATGCGATACGTTGCCAAGAACCTGGTGGCTGCGGGCCTTGCGGATCGGTGTGAGGTGGAGATCGCATATGGCATAGGCGACACCGCTCCGTTCTCGCTGAAGGTGGACACGTTCGGGACAGGAAGACTGCCTGATGAGCGGCTGAGCGAAGTGGTAGGTGAGCGCTTCGATCTCACTCCAGGGAGCATCATTCGGGTCCTCGACTTACGCAGGCCGATCTACACGCCACTGTCCGCCTACGGACACTTCGGAAGGCCGGGGGTATCCTGGGAGCAGACCGACAGGGCGGACGAGCTGCGGGGAGCGAGGTAAGGGTTCCGGGTACCGGGTTCCAGGTTTCGGGTTCCGGTCTTGCCTGACAACAGAAACCCGTAACCCGTCACCCAACCCGCTAGTCCATTATCAGCTTTGCGCGCTTGAAGCGGGCAATGGCCAATGCAAGGAGTACCACATCCAGCAGCACGAAGACCGCGGCTACAAGTAAGGCGAACTCCTTCACACCCATGGCTGAGGCGGACTGGAACAGCTTGGACATCCACGTGTGCGGAATCAGAGCGGCTCCGACGGTTGGCACCAGGAAGAACCCCATCATGACAAAGCCCATGGTCTGCTGAACCTGTTTCACGGATGAAGCTTTCATGGATAACAAGATGCCGATTGCTGTCATCAGGGTGGCGAGGATCAATCCGAGAAATGCTACTCCGACCACGACAGACAACATGCTCATGTGCATCCCCGCTATCACCATTGTCGAGCTTTTCGCGATGGTGGCGTGACCATACTTCAGGTTCAGCGCTATGACCGCGGTCAGCATTGACACCAGGCTCATTCCCCATGAGTAGCTCACTATGAATGCTATCTTGCCGAACAGGATCGCAGTGTCCGGCAATCTGCTGGCGAGTAGATTTTCCAGAGTGCGCCGCTCTCGTTCTCCGGCAAAAGCATCGGCTACTATGCCCATAGCCATCACGAACGGCAAGTACGCATAGAATAAGACCAACGGCTGGGCGAACCACCCAGGACCGGACTGCAGAGGCATGAAGAGACCGAACATCCCTACGACTACTGCTATACTGGTGAGCCCGACCCGGCGCCCCCGCATGATGAGAAATTCCTTGAATTCCTTGCGCATGATTGTCCAGATGTCACCGATCATTTCTCTTCCTCCACCATCGCCAGGAACACGTCCTCCAAGCTGCCGGTATCCTTGTGAATCTCCTCGATCTCCGCGCCGGAGTTGACCATGAGTGCAACCAATGGGGCGAACTCGGTCTGCTCCTTCATCGTAATCATCAGGCGTCCGTTCTGGTTCTCCGCCTCGCCGACCTCGGGGCGCAGTTTCACGAGTTCGAGCACCTTGCCGTTCAGGTTCCGTCCTTTCACTTCCACATGCAAGCCGCCGGACTTGGCGCGCAGTTCATCAGGGTGGCCCACCGCAAGCAGCTTACCTTGTCGGATAACGGCTACTTGGCTGCACAGCCGCTCGGCCTCGACCAGGTTGTGCGTGGTGAGAAAGACTGTGACGCCTTGCCCTTCCGCCAGGCTGGCGAGATCGTCCCTCAGCGCCGCCGACGCCACCGGATCGAGTCCCGCTGTCGGCTCATCAACGAAGAGTAGCGCTGGGCGATGGAAGACTGCGCGGGCCACGGCGAGCTTCTGCCGCATGCCTCTGCTCCACGTGCCGACGACCTCCTTGCGGCGGTCGTACAGCCCTATGTGCTCGAGCATTTCCTTGATTCTCGCCTTGCGCTCGGTGGTCGGGATGTGCCAGATGCGCCCGTAGAAATCCAGGTTGTCCTCCGCGCTCAGACGCTCATACAGGCCGGTGTACTCCAAAAGCGCACCGCAGCGAGTGCGAATCTCGTCGGCGTGGGTTCGGGTGTCGAACCCCAGCACGTTCGCGCTGCCCACGGTCGGCTCCAGCAGTCCGAGCAGAAGGCGGATTGTCGTTGTCTTTCCCGCGCCGTTCGGGCCAAGGAAGCCGAAGATCGTTCCGGCGGGGATCTCAATCGAGAGGTTATCAACCGCCCGCACCGTTGCGAATTGGCGGGTGAGGTTCTCAGTTCGTATTGCTATGTCAGTCAAGTGCGTACTCCGTTGACGTGTCAGTCTGTCATTTCGTTAGACACTCGGCGCTTCGGAAAGGTTGCGTCTATTTGAGAGGACGAGACTCGGGCGAGTCGTCTGATAGACCAGTGATACCGGCCCGCGGGGACGCTCGCCTTCCCGTCGGCACGCATTGTCAACCGCCCGGCTCTTCCTCAGTCGTTTCGTCGAGGCGCAGGTTGAGCTGCGTCAGGCCTCTGCCGTGGGCACCGGCCCACGCGGCGGGGTAGGGCGCGTCAATACCCTTGACCGAGTGCCAGACGATTCGGTTCAGGGTGTCGTCAACGATCCTGTCGGGTTCGCTGAAGTCCATGCTCATGCTCTGCTCGGCCATCTGCAGTAGGATACCATTCAGTTTCGCGGTCCTCGGATTCATCTGATCAAGCGGGATGTTCCTCGGCAGGCAGGTGTACGTCCGCAGGTCGGGCGTCTCCGTGAAGCACTCGCGCATCACCGGGGCCATGGCGTCCATCTGGTTCATCGGCGGCAGCCCGAGGATAAGCTCTATCGTGTGCAAAACCGAGGTCTGGTTGTAGAACTCGCTGACCACCGCGCCGCGCTTGGTGTACGGGCTGATCACGAGGCCGATTGACCGATGCCCGTCCACGTGATCGAACCCGGCCTGAGGGTCGTCCTCCACCACGAAGATCGCTGTCTTGGCCCAGAAGCGGCTCTTGCTGATGGCTTCCACTATCCGCCCGAGCGCCAGGTCGTTGGCAGCCAGGTAACCGCTCGGGCTGGGCAGTCCTGGGTTAGCGCCGCTGGTGTGGTCGTTCGGGAGGTAGACGATATTGAACTCCGGCCAGTCGCCGTTCTTCTCATATTTGCGGAACTCCCGGAGGAACGAATCGGCGCGCGCGGAATCGGGTATCTTCATGTTCCAGCCGGGGTAGTCCGGGCAGCTATAGCGCCGAAGCGTTTCAACCCGGTATAAGGATGAGAGCTTGATATCACCGGACTTGTCGTTCTGAATCACCTCGTAGGAAGCATCATTGGGGATGGATTCGCCTCGGCCCATCTCGCCGTAGTTGCGGAACGAGACGCCGTGGAGTAGCGCGTTGTCCCAGATGAAGCCCGACGACGCAAACGCGAGCGAGTCATCGCCCTCATATGGATAGCTGCGCCCCCAGCCGCCCCACTGCTTCTCGATGTAGTCGGTAACATACCCCTGTGTTGCCCACTGGTGGCCGTCTGCGGAGACGATACCGTTGCAGTAGAAGTTGTCCAGGATGCCGAACTGCTCGGCGATGGCGTGGTGGTTGGGTGTGATCTCTCGCCCGAAAACGCACAGGCTTGGGTCGTTGTTCCCCTTCGGCAGGTCGCCGAAAAGCTGGTCGTAAGTGCGGTTCTCCTTGATGACGTACACCACATGCTCGATGGTCGAAGGTTCCCCGGCCCTTTCGGGTATCGGCACGGGCTTCTTGCCGGTCTGCGCTTTCTCAAGCGCGCGGAGGACCTGCGGCACTCGGGCGTCGGTCTTTACCTGTGCGGTGTATTTCTTGAGCGTGGCGGCATTGGGAATCGCCACCTTGTTCAGGCAGCCGAGGGTCCAGCGAACGGACCAGCCGTTAGCGTCTTTCTGCTTGTCCCGCGAGCCAAAGCCCTTCACGTTGGCGATGTAGAGGTATTTGCCATCCGTAACCACCGCACCCGGATGCCAGCCCGCGGGGATGAATCCGCGCACCACGGGCTTCTTGCCAAGCGACACCGCCGCGACTGCGTTGTTACCGGCGTTGGCGATGTATATATCCTTGCCGTTACTGCCAAGCGCCAGCGCGTTGGGGGCGCTGCCGAACGGTAGAGACAGGTCTGGCCGGACGACTATCGTTTGAGTGACGCGCTGGGACTTGGTATCAATCACGCTGACCGTGTCCGAGTTCGCGTTGGCGACGTAGAGCGTCCTGCCGTCAGCGCTTATCGCCGCGCCGGACGGATGCAGCCCCGTGGTGATCTCAGCCGTTTCCTTACCCTGGTTGAGGTCAACGACCGATACCGTTCCGCTGCACCCGACGCCGCGCTTATCCACCAACGCGGCAGTGCCGGACGAATCCGCTGTGCGTTCGTCGCTCGCGGCACGTCGCCCGCCCCAGTTGGAGACATAGGCCTTGCTTCCGTCCGCCGCCAAGGTTACGGCGTAAGGAGCCACTCCGACTAGAACTTCTTTCACCAGCTTGCGCTGCGCCAGGTCCACCACCGCAAGCGTGTTGTTGCGCGAGAGGCAGACAAGCGCGGTCTTACCATCCGGGGTCAGGGCAATCCCGCACGGTGTCGAACCGCCCTTGCCGTCGGGTCCGGGCAGCGTGATCGTGTTCCCCCATAAGAGCTTGCCATCCTGCCCCACTTTGGCCTGTAGAAGCTGGTTAGGAACCGTCGTCACGTACACGCGAGAACCATCTCTGCTTACCGCGATCCCGTGCATGGAGTTGGAGCCTGCGCTGTAGGGCAGTTCCTGCCGCACTTTCCACGTCTTCGGGTCTACAACAAGCACGGATTTGACGGTTTCTACGTACAGCGCCTTCCCATCGGGTGATAGCGCTAGGTCAACCGGTCGTCCGCCGAAGTTGAGGACCTGACCGGCGGGGCGTACCAGTTGCTTTGTAGTCACGACATAGCCGTTCGCGGACGGCCCGACGGTCACCGGTGCAGCGGCAAGGCACATGGTGGACGATAGGATAAGGGCGATCAAGGGCAGTATGCGTTTCATGTCAGGCGGCCTCCAACACCGCGATACTGACATCTTCCCTGCGTGGTAACGCGTATCCTGCAATTCTCCATTGTAGACAGCCGAAGGATTTCGAGTGGTTGACCGGGAAACATCATCTGAGCGCCGGTTCACTCGGTGCGCGTGCCAGTTCCCTTCACCTGTTATCGGGAGTGGCCTCGCCCGACAATCGCGGATGACGCGATGAAAGGGGTCAGGGGTGAGGGTTTCCGGGCTTCCGTTCGGCTGCTTTCTTCTGCTCTTCGAGGATGTACTTCTGCGGGACCTTGATCTTGCCTGCCAGCAGGCCGCGGACGAAGGTCTGTTCTTCCCTACGGACATTCGTCAAGGTTTTGCCGGGTTGCCAAGGATACGCGTCTGCACGTGCTTTGTAGAAACCGCAGGCGACTGCGACGAACAGTACCATCACTATCATCGTAGCACCGAGAATCCCCAGTTCCAGTCTCGCGAGTTCACGCTTGTCCTCAACGGGCATATTCTTTCTGTGAAACGGAAGCGGAAGGCCCGCTAGCTCGTGCTCCCGCCTGTAAGCCTTTAGATACTGGTGCGACGACGGCGTAACGTGCGGCGCTGCAATTACGGCAACTAGGAGCGGCAGGGCCACCCATGCTATCTGGTCGAAATCCTTCATCTGCGTCTGGATCAGGCTTGCACAGCCTGCGCAGAGCACAAGCAGCACAAGGGCGTACCTACCCAGTGAGAGACGAACATGCGAGAATGCTCGTTCATGAAGTTCTGTTGGGGCCATTCCAAGAGACTTTCGAGTCAATGCGCGGACCTCGAACGCACCAATCAGGATCCCCACCGAGGGGTGGAGAAGTGATATGTAGAGGATAATGAACAGGGCACAGCCGATGATGGTCATACTTAGCTCACCGTCCAACGCGCGCCTCGCGAAGTAACGAATCCCCGCTCGACGATACTCCAACGTGCGTCTATCTGAATCTAGGGATCGAAGCTGTTCCCGATCATGCACCGCAGAGAATATCGTTGCCCTGCGCTTGTTGGTTGCCGCAGCCATAGACTGACCGATCAGCAGTTCCACGGCTGTTCCATCTTGTGTTCTGGCTATCTTCTCTGCCGCTTGCCGTACTAGACGCAGGTCATCAATTGCCAACGCAGTCTGCCCCGACTTGTGAAGGATCAGGGCGTGTTCACCAAGAGTCCTCGACAGACTTGATAGCCCTTTCTGGACAGGATGGTCAATCTGTTCCTCCACTCTCAGGAAACCCAGTGAACCAAACATGTATCCATCGCTGACACTGGATGGAATGCCATACCAGTCGACGCGCGGCCGTAGGTTGGCCTGTGTCAGGTACACGCGAACCGTGTCCCACTGCCTGGCATAGGCCGCTCTGGATGCGAGGAGGAACACTGGGAGCGCGTTCTGCCGATCAAGCTCTGCTGCCCGGGTCAATGCTTCGGTTGACTGGTCGCCCTGCGAGAACGTCCCCAGCCTGAAATGGAGCCTCGCGCTGTTCGGGTACCTTCCGGTCGCTCTACTGAGTTCCTTCACCACGGCCTTGGACGACTTGTTCGCGACAACGGCATGCAGGTCTGCTCGAACATCGGATTCGGGAAGATTCTTGATGAAGTCCAGATCTCCTGTACCAGCGTCAGAGGAGTTGATCCAGTGGTCCACACGAACCATTCCTACTATCACGCTCACAACCGCCGCCACCGCCAGCACGATGCCGATGATTGCCAGGATATCCAGCTTGCGAGTTGTGGTCATGAACGTGCTCCCTGTGGACATTCTACAGGTATAGTAACCCCAAGGCGCAGAAAGTTGCAAGCAAAGGGATCGTTGTCAGTCGTCCGTCGCGTGTTGTTCGTGGCTCGACGGAGTTTCGCCCTCTCATATAGCCTGCGTTCATGGATCGGTTCTTGAACAACCCCATCTGCTCCCATCATGTCTATTCTGCCTGTCCTGAGTCTCGTCGAAGGGTCAATCCTGTTAAGCTCCCCTCCCCCGAAACCCACACTTAACACACCCGCAACTCGGCGGAGGTCGAACTTAATACAATCTTTATGTCCGACAAAAAGGAGAGCATATCGCGAAATACGAACGTAATACTGTCGCAACTCGGCGGAAACCTGGGCGGGTTACCATGTGCATGCTGGATCGCATTATTCACGAACAGAGTGAACAATGCTCAGAAGGCCTTGGATTACGCGCTTCACGCATAGTCCAGGCAAGACCAAGGAGGACAAGATATGAAGAAGAACATCGTACCGCTCATCATCGCTTTGTGCGCCATCGCGGGCGCGGCCTGCGCCACCCCGTCAACGCTGATCTGGATTCCGTCAACCGACATCCAGGCGGCGGGCCAGACCCACTTCGGCTATGACATCTACACGCCCTCGTCCGGCGACACGCTGACCGACATCGGCCTGACCATCGGTAACGGCAAAATCGAGGGCGGCGTGGACTACCTCTCGCTGGACGGGATCGAGGACCCGCTTCGCCTGAACGTGAAGGTCGTTGTCATGGACGAGACGAAGACCGCGCCAAAGATCGTCCTCGGCCTGTTCGACGCGGGCGGTGATGCGGCCAGTAACATGGTCTACGCGCTGGGCAGCAAGACCTTCAGCGGAACACGCGTTCACCTGGGCTACTGCATCGGCAAGGAGAGTGCCCTGGGAAGCGACAACAGCATGATACTGCTGGGTGTGGACAAGGCGTTCAACTCCAAGTGGTGGGGCGCGGTGGACTACCAGGGCGGCAAGAGCGCGTTTGGCGCACTCAACGCGGGTGTGGCGTACAACTTCACGCCGACCACCAGCCTGATCGCGGGGTACGACTGGTACAACAACTCGTCGCTTTCAGATACCGTCACCATGCAGTTGGATGTGAATTTCTGACCCTCACACTCTCGCCGCACATTGAGACCGGCACGTAGCGCAGGCATTTTGGGGGATTATGTACCGGATCACTTGTAGATAATATTGAAGAGTCTGTTCGCCATCTGCGGATTGAGTTTTTCCAGGATTTTATATTCCTGTGCGGCGAGTGTCTTGTTGCCCAATAGCACATATGCGAGGCCAACGTTAAAGTGCGCATCGGCATCGTTCGGGTTGAGGCGGATTACCTGCTTATAGGCGTCTGCCGCCTTGGAATATCTGCCGAGTTTGCCGTAAGCGTCACCCAGGCCGAAGTACGCATTGGCGCGACTTGGGTCAATGCGGACCGTCTGCTCGAAGGAGTTCGCTGCCTCGTTATACATACCGAGCGCACTGTAAGTCGCCCCCAGCCCGCCGTATGCCTCGGCAAAGTTCGGTTCGATGCGGACCGCCTGTTCGTACTCGCTCGCAGCCTCGCCGAATTGGCCAATCCCGTATAGCGCTGTCCCCAGACCGGCGTGTGCCAGGGCATTGCTGGTCGTGACGGACTGCGCATGCGACCACAGTGTAAGGCTATCACGCCAATACCCAGCCTGCCGCCACGTGCCGACCGCCAGAGCAGCAATCAGCATTGACGATGCTACAACCACAGGAAGCACAGAAGACCATGTATAAGCTGGACGTTGTGGTTCTTGCATGCGTTTGCGCCTCTTCGACTTCGTAACGCCCGCAAGCTCCGAGACTCCCGCACCCCCACACTCCCACACTCCCACTTGTCCGCTGTAGCTTGTGCGAAGGCGGATACTCTCCCCGACTCCCCATGCAATCATTATGAACAGCCCGATGAAGGACACGTACGTGTACCGATCAGCCATTGACTGGGAGCCGACCTGCACCAAACCGATCATCGGCGCCAGAACAATCAGGTACCACAGCCATCCCACGACAAGATAGGGGCGACTTCGCGCCGACCGCATCACCAGCGCCGTTACCGCTACCAAGACCACAACCGCAGCCATTACGTGCCATATCGGCAGACTGGCCGGATGCGGGTAGAACACTGCTAGTTTGGCAGGCCACAGCATCATACCGATGTAGTCCAGGTACGCCGCTAGCGCGTTGGTTATGCGGGAGGATATTGGCAGCAGAGTTGTGGCGGCGACGGTGCCTTGGTGAGCCTGATATGTCACCACACAGGATGCCACCGATAGCGCGAAGAGCGGGAGCTTCTCTTTGACCAGCCGCCACGGTGAAACTGACCACCTGCCCAGCGGCCAGTAGTCGAGCAGCAAGAAGACTAATGGCAGCGTGACAAGAGTAGGCTTGGACATCAACCCTAATGCGAAGAAGACAAGCATGACAGCATTGCGTTTCAGATTCGGCGATTCCGTGTACCGCACATACGCCCACATGGTCAGCATCCAGAAGAGCGTGCTAAGCACATCCTTGCGCTCAGAGATCCACGCCACCGATTCCACATGCGTGGGGTGAACAGCGAACAGCGCGGCAACGATTGCACTCTTCCAAAGCGACTTCGTAATACGGTTGAGCACAAAAAGTAGCAGCAGCGTGTTCGCCAGGTGCAGCAGCAGATTCACGGCGTGTGGGGCGGCGGGACCGGGACCGAACATTTGACGGTCAAGCATATGGGAGATCCACGTCAGCGGGTGCCAGTTGCCCGAGTATCCCACATTGAACGCCCACTTGAATTCCTCGGCGGTCAAGCCCGACTGCACGTATGGATTCAAGGTCACGTATGACTGGTCGTCGAAGTTTACATAATCGGCGCGCAACACCGGCAGATACGCAGCGATGGTAACCACCGCAAGCAGCAGGACTACTATGAGGAGCTGATTGTCTTTCTTCGGTTTCTTCACTGGCTGTGGACCACCTCTGCGTCGAGATGCCTGTTCGCGGACATATCCATACGTATCACGCGTTCGGATTAGCATAGACTCTCCCATAGTACTTCGGCGCGACCGGTGATATCCCTTCTTGGCCAAACGCTGCGGTCGGTCCTGCTCCATTTATCCGTGCGGAGTGCCGACAATCGGAATAGATGTAATGGAAGAGAATATGTGGTTGATGGAGCGGACTATGAACAATAATCAGAGTGGGATGATGGGAAAGAATCATATCAAGAAGTACGCGTGCGCGGTTTTGGTGGCTGCGTTCTTCGCGCTTATCCTCGCTGGGTGCGGCGGCGGAGGAGGCGGGTCCAGCAGCCCGTGGATGGGCCGGTGGACCGGAACCTGGGGCGATATTGACAACGGGGATTCTGGCACCGCGGACATCACCATCGCGTCGGACGGAGACATGACCGGCACGGTGGTCAACGATACTCAGAGCAAGACCGCCACCATCACCGGCCACATCAGCACTAACGGCGCGGCGACATACACGTGGAGCTACCCGAGCGAAACCTACACCGGCGCCGGCACGGGCCTCTGGTTCCCGACGCAGGGCACGGATCTTCGCTGTGAGTTCACCAACTACGACGGGCCGGCCCTCATCGGCGGAGTAGTCCTCAGCTTGACGAGGAAGTAGACACGCATCCGAACGTCCACATCCGAACCGGGAACCCTCATCCCGACCTTCTCCCGATAACGGGAGAAGGGAACGCCTCATGGATTGTGTAACCTGTGTCCGGGGACGTTTCCGGTAAGCCATCGGCCAGTGACCATGAGCCATTCGCACGGCTCCGTTCCCCGAGGAGGCACGGTTTGCGCTTAGTCGGATTGGTTATCATCCTTCTGCTTGTCTCACTGCCCGCGTTCGCGGCTCAGCCACTTGCCGTGTGGACGCCAGGGCAGGCGGACGGCGTTCAGCTAATCACCACCGTGGAGGACGGGCAGTGGGCCCAGTCCGAGGTCAGCGGCAGGCAGGCGGCAGTCCTGAAGCCGGACACCACCCCCGCTAGCCAGTTCCTCTACTTCCAACTCACACCGGAGGCGCGCGCGAAGATCGGCTCGGACGCGTACCTGGTCGTGGATTTCTTCGACAACGGGTTCGGCCCGGTGGGAGTGCATTTCAACAGTGCTGGGAATACCTATCAGGGAACGCACGGCTTTATGGTCACCACCGGCGGGAAGTGGGAGCGGGCTCTCATCCACCTCATGGACGCGAAGTTCCAGGGCCTGCAGAACGGCGGCGCGGACTTCCGTCTGACCTGCACGTTCGGCGCGATTCCCATCTCCCGGCTGGAAGTATACGCAGATAAACCAAGCGTTAGGGTTGTTTCAGACAAGGAGCGAATCATGAAGACAATCGGCAAATCGCTAAAGCCCAAGGACATGTACTACACGTTCGGCGGCGAGGTGGACGACACGACCGCCAAGCTCTACAAATCGCTCGGCGTCACCAGCATCGAGAGCTACGTCACCTGGGAGACCTGCGAGCGCGCGGGCGAGGGCCAGTGGGACTGGACCGCCTGGGACCAAACCGTGAAGGCGCTGCAGGACAACGGCCTGAAGTGGGTGCCGTTCCTCATCCTCTCACCGGCATACTCCACGCCGGACTGGTTCCGCGCGGGCAAGCAGCACTTCCCCTGCCGGTGCCTGGAGCACGGCATTGACAGCAAGATCGAGAGCCTGTGGAACCCGCACCTGCCGAAGTGGATTGACCGATTCATCGGGGAGTTTGCGCGCAGGTATCGGAGTACCGGCGTGGTGGAGTCCGTGTTGCTCGGCATTCAAGGCGATTTCGGCGAGGCGATCTACTCGGTATCCGGCGGCGGCTGGACCTTCAACGTCCCAGGCGAGTACCACAACCACGCGGGCTACTGGTGCGATGACCCCTATGCCAGGGTGGATTTCCGCGCATACGTGGAGAAGCGCTACAAGACCGCGATGGCCGTGAACAAGGCCTGGGGTACGGATTACGAATCGTTCGGGGATGTGGACTTCCCGGGGTACGGTGATGGGCTGGCGAAGTTCGAGGCGGAGGTTCCGAAGGGCGATCCGCAGGTCCAGCGCAGGTGGCTGGACTTCATTGACTGGTACCGCGCCTCCATGACCGACTGGTCGGACTGGTGGATGGCGACGACCCGAAAGCATTTTCCTCAGACGCCGATCTACCTGTGCACCGGAGGGGATGCCGAGCCGCACCACGGGTCGAACTTCGCCGAGCAGTGCCGGGTAGCCGCGAACCACGATGCGGGTGTGCGCATCACCAACGAGGCGTCGGACTACACGGCCAACTTCGCTATCACGCGCTGGGTGGCGGCGGCTGGTAAGCATTACGGCGCTTACTATGGCTTCGAGCCGGCGGGCGCAGAGGATGAGAAGGGCATAGTCGCGCGCATCTACAACGCCACCGCGTCCGGCGCAAACCAGCTTCACGATTACACGCCGAATGTGACCTCCACCAAGCCGCGCATGGACGCTCAGCAGGCGCATCTGAAGTACCTGTTCAACGTGAAGAAGCCGCTCGTGCCGGTGGCGCTCTGGTATCCGAATGTGGATCTGACGCTGAGGTGGGGCGGGTTCATCGAGAAGGCGGCCGAGCTTCGGGACTACACTGATTTCGACTACGTGGACGAGACGATGCTCCGCACCGGGGCGCTGGGCAAGTACAAGGTTCTGGTCGTCGTCCAGGGCGCGGTGATGGAGACATCGGACGCGCGGCTGATCGCGAAGTGGATTCAGAAGGGCGGGCGCGTGATCGTGATGAACGTGCCGAAGTTCGAGAGCGTGGAGGGAATGCCCGAACCCGAGCAGCTACTCGCGGGTGCTGTTCGCGTGAAGGGTTGGGACGGCCTGTCCGCGCAGCTTGGGAAGGACCTGGCGGCCCTGGGTCTGCCGGTCTATGACCTGAAGAAGAACGGCGTCTTCGGCACGCAGATCGGCCCGAAGCGATTCCTGTTCCTCAACACGACGGATACGGAGACCGGTGTGACCATCGAGATCAAGGGCGTCACGCACGAGGCGATTACCAAACCGGGGACGATAACGGATGTGAAATTGTAGGATATTCCGGATTGGGGTGTCCGGCGCGGCGTATAACTGGGTATACTATCCTCACAATGTTAATAAGGCGCAGAGGTCTGACACGACCCCCGCCAGGAGGAGACAGTTATGATAGATCAGGAACTGAAGGATCGCGCAAAGGAAATCATCGCCAAGGACATGTTCCCGTCATTCGCCACGATTGATGAGAACGGTTTTCCGCAGATTCGCGCAATGATGACAACGGCGGTTGAGGATTGCTTCACCCAGTACTTCGTGACGGCCCGCCAGTCCGCGAAGTGTGCGCACATTGCCGCGAACCCCAAGGTCAGCACTTTCTGGAAAGACGTGGTATCACCGATGACCGATTGGTGCTCAGTGCTCATCAAGGGTGAGGCCGAGGTCAGCGATGACATGGATCTCAAGAAACGCTTCTGGATGGAGGAGATCAGGACCTTCTTCCCAGGCGGAGTTGACGATCCGAACTACGTCATAATTGTATGCAAGCCGATTGAGATGATCATCGCCGACCAGAGCATGATGCCCGCTAGCACCGTGAATCTGAGGGAGAAGTCGCTTAGTCACAGCGGCTGAAAAATAGAATAGCACACGGAAGAACTGCTGGATCGGTAAACGGTCCAGCAGTTCGCGTTGGTATTCTGTACAGCCCGGTTATTCAGGCAGTTTGCAGCCCTTGGTCTCAGGCACGAACCAGATCAGGATGAGGCCTATCACGTACACGAACGACATCGTGCTGCCGGCGCGCTCGAACGAACCGCCGAACACCTTGTCGAGTTGGCCGAACCCCATGATGATCGCCACCGCCGCGACTATCCGTCCGATGTTGAACGAAATCCCCTCGCCGGTGGAACGTATGCGCGTGGGAAAGAGCTCAGGCAGGTAGAGCGGAAGCCAGCCGAAGAAGCTGGTGGTGAATACTCCCGCGATGGCCGCCAGTACCAGCAGGCGCATGCTGTAGCCGGACGTTGTCTGGAAAAGCAGGAGCGCCGATGCCAGGCTGAGAATGCAGAACAACGCGTATGACTTCCTTCGTCCCAGCCATTCCGCAGCCGGTCCGCCGATGAACGACCCTGCAATTTGGCCAAATGCCATCCACATCGCAGCCACCGCTCGCTCGTGTACCGCCGCGCCGCCGACCATGGTGTTTACCCATGTAGGTATGAGCTGGAAAACACCCCACGTGCCGACAACTGCAACGGAGGATAATAGGCATGCCAGTATCAGATTCTTCCTCAGCGCCGGCTGCCATAGCTGCTTCATGTCCGGGCGCTCTCCGCGTTCGCGTGCCTTCACCCACTTCTCAGGCTCCTTGATTGCCATGCGGATTATGAGCGTGAGGGCCGCGGGTATCACACCGATGAGGATAATGCGCCGCCAGGCGTGTTCGCCGTACATCGTGGTCAGTATCGGACCTAGCTTCAGATTCACTATCGAGCTTATCAGGAATCCGACGTTCGCCGAGCTCCCGAGTAGACCCGCAAGTACCGGTCGGCTGGCGTTCGGCCAGGTCTCCATCACCAGCGCCACGCCCAGACCCCATTCGCCGCCGAGGCCCATCGCGCCCAGGAACCGGCATGCGCCGAACTGCCATGCGTTCTGCGAGAAGTAGGTGAGTCCGGTGAACACCGAGTACATCAGCACGGTGAGGATCATGGTCTTCACTCGGCCGATCTTGTCGCCAAGTCTTCCGAAGATGAAGCCACCGGCGGACGCGCCGAGCAGGAAGAGCGCGAACATGTAGCCGGCGTACTTGCCGATGATCGCCTTGTCTGCGGTGTTCAGCAGTTCCTTCAGCGCGGGGTGGGCGAGCACGGAGTACAGACCCATCTCCATGCCGTCGAACATCCAGCCGAGCCACGCCACTAGCAACACAAGCCACAGGACGCTTCTCTTGGGTGCAGCAGAATCCGTCATATCTCCTCCTGGTAAAGGGGTTCCATCAGCCTCATACTAACCTAGCAGTCAATCCGTGTCAAGCCGAGGGAGGGGGTGGAGTTGAATCCTTGTGCTTGCCGACCAGCGCGCGGACCGAGGTCAGGGCCTCCGAGTAGTACCGACCAAACGCCTGCTTCATCTCAACCTTGGTCATGTGCCTGCCGGTGGTATAGTAGAAGATCAGCCCCTCGCCGACCGCCGCGGTGCCCGCGTATGAGATGGCGCCTTTGGGTACCAGCCCGCCGCCGAATGGTATCTTGGCAACCAGTTCCCGGGCTATTGCGCGCCAGCCGAACGAAGCGCCCACTATCGAAGCGATCTCACGCCACTGCGCGGAGTAGCCGACTTCTCTGCTGTACGCGCCGCCGAGCAAGAAGGCCATGCGGACCTGGTTTGCCGTGAGGAAAGCAGTGTCGCTGGCGGCCTGCGCGATACCCAAGAGCGGGGAGAAGACGCTGGGAACCACGTCGCCGAGCGCGGTGGCAATCACGAAAACTGCGTTCTCTTTGCATACTTCGCGGACGATTTGGCGGGCGATCTCGTTCCGCAATCCGGGCAGAGACCTGGCGAATGAGAGCCGGAGATCAGGGGCGATTCGCGAGGAGACGGTCTTCGCGGATTTGGCTGGTTCAGCGGGGTCCCAGACCAGCGCGCCTCGGCACGGCGGCACTGGGGTTGAGGCGGCCACCGTGGCGATCACTGTATCAGCGCGCGTGACCTCATCCGCCGCCGGGCTGACCAACGGCAGTGCGTATGCCTTGACGCTCAACGCGGACTCGTAGTCGGGAGTCTCGCCGAGTAGATGCCGCGCGAGGGCCTGGGACTCATCTAGGTTCGCGCCGACCACGGCGAGGTTGAACCCCCGCTCCGCGTCACGCAGAGCGCTGTGAGGGTTCAACTGCCGAACGGCTTTCCATATTGTGCTGAGTGTGCCTTGACTCGATGCCATGACTAGCCTCAGCTTCAGTATACCACAAATAACCCCCCTCTCCCAAAAAGGGCAAGGCGAGTGTTAAGGATGGTTGAATATTTGAAGGGGGATTGTTCGATGTTGGATGTTTGGGCCGGAAAATGGTATAGTATGCGCGCTGGCTGTGAAATAATGCACAACCCCTGAACACGGAGGCTACCAAGAAGTGCCGCGCGAAACCAAGATCCCGCTGCCCACACTGGAGCGGCTGGCTACCTGCTACCGATACCTCACCGACATAGAAAGCCGAAACGTGGAGACTATCTCCTCGTCCGCAATTGAGACCGCCACGGGTATTCACGCCGCGCAGTTCCGCAAGGACCTCTCGTATTTCGGGGTGTTCGGAAGACCGGGGATCGGGTATGACGTGGACGACCTGAAGAGGCGCATAGCGGGCATCCTCAAGGTCGAGAACGAGCAGCCGGTTATTCTGGTGGGCGCGGGAAACCTGGGGTCGGCGCTGGTAGGGTTCTTCGGACTGCCCCAGCACAACTTCCACATCGTCGCGGTTTTCGACAACAATCCGCGCAAGATCGGCCAGACGCTGTGGGATCTGCAGGTGCAGGATGTGGGGCGGCTGAGTGAGACCAACGCCCAGCTTGGTGCGCGCATAGGCATCATTGCGGGGCCGGCAGTGGCTGCACAGAATATCACGGACGTACTGGTGGACGCGGGCATTCGGGTGATACTGAACTTCGCGCCAACGACCATACGCGTACCGGACGGGGTAGGGGTGCGAAACGTCTGTTTCATTCAGGAATTGGCCGTGCTGTCGTACTACCTCTCCAAGCTCCCCGAACCGAATGTTGGGTAGCGAAGTCCGCGGCTCGTTTCCATGGAGTGCGAACGCGTATCCGTTGCGGCGGACGGAACTTTCGCTTTGGATATCGAATGCGAAGCTTTCGGGCACCTCTCTAGCTAGCAGGCTTAACAGGCAGACGGCACAAAGCCCGGCCTCAGTGAGAAACCGGGCTGGTTGCTATCAGTATATTGTGCGGACGGAAAACTAGACCTTGGCCTTGTTGGCTGAAAGCATCATGCGAGACTTGCGTCGCGCTGCCGCGTTCTTGTGGATGATGCCCTTCTCGGCGGCCTTGTCTATCACGCTGGTAGCGGCGGATACGGCCTGCTGAGTCACTGCTGCGTCACCTGCCGCCATCGCACCCTTCGCCTTCTTCACGAAAGTCTTGATCTTGGACTTCACGGCGATGTTGCGCTCGTGACGCTCACGGGACTTCTTAACATCCTTAATTACGGACTTAATATTCGGCAAGAGATTTCACCCCCATATCGTCTGAAACTGAAAAACTGAGATATGACCCCGGAATCGGCGCCCGTATGCCGGGCGTGAACCAGCCCCAAGGGTCTAATTACCCCTTCGGACGTACAGTATAGCATGCCAATCCAGAAATGGCAAGCATTTTGCCATTTCGGAATACGGATGTCGGATTGCGGATTGACCGGAAGCAGAACAGGCTCCGTAAATCGTACTCGTTGATCTTACTCGGTCTTTCCGGAACAAACAACAACCGAGTACGAACCTCTTTCCGAGGGGATGCATGTGAGGCCACATGCGCTCCCAGGCCAGACAGACCAAAGGCCCCGGCGAGTGACCGGAGCCTTTGAGCATGAGGGACCTTTCTCTCTATGGAGAAAGTGGAGAGACCTCAGATTATAATTCTTACCCTTCCAGACGAATCAGTTTTAGCAGGAGGATCGGAGTTGGATGTCACCAACACTGATATACTCTGCAAGTATCGTGCCATTCGACATGACAGAAATGCCGGTTTTTCTGGAGGTCAAACCGCCTCCACATAGTAGAGCACGAACGTTGCGCCGTTGCCGAACAGCTTCGTACACGTCACGCCGGTCGGACAGTACACGGGGAACTGCAGGAGCCTGCAATCCACCGTTCCCGCGCTGACCACCTTACACGCGAAGACGAGGTTGCCGTCCGCCGTCACGTTCATTTGTCCTGATTCGGTGCCGCACACCACCAGCATGCCTATGAAGTAGATCGGCCCGTTTATGGTGGCAGTGTCCGTCAGAGCCAGCGCTTTTGCAGCCGCCGGGAAGGTGAGCACCTCGCCGTTCCCGGTCGCCAGTATCTCCTGAGTCTTCTTCGTCAAACGATGCGATGCCGTGATCATGTTATTCCTCCTGGTTGATTGTATGATGGGAGCGCGGGTATCCTCACCCGCATCTTTCCGAAGGGATGCACGTGAAGACAAGTGCGCTCCCAGGTTCCCACTACTCCGCCTGCTTCTTCGCCAACCGCTGCATCTGGGCAATCGTCCTGCCGCCGCGCCACTGCACATGCGGGCGGTCCGGGAACCGCTTCCAGTCGCCGCCCCACTCCAGTCCACATGTCCTGGCTACCAGGCCGAACGTGCGCCACGGGCCTTCCCATGAAAGCTTGCCGTCCACCACGAAGGCATAGTCCGCGGCCAACCCGTAGTTGTGCCACGAAAACCCACCGCGCGCCTTGGTGACCACGCTGCCCGCCATGGTACGCCCAACCGCGTAGAGTCGTTCCTGTTCTTCCACGCTTCGGTAGCCGCAGACCATTCGCACCTGAACTCCGCGCCGCCTGAGTGACTCCTCAAATGCATCCAGCCTGCGCCGGAAATCGGGGTCCAAACCGTTCATTTACGCCCCCTTGCTCTTGACGATTACGTGCTCAATCAGGAAGTTCACTGCGGAGTCCGGCAGCCACTCGCCCAGCACGCCGTACAGCTCGGACTTCGCCCATGCGCGGACGTATTCGCGCTTCTGCTCGTCGGTCATCTGCTTCATAGACTGAGCAGCCTGCACTCCGTTGACGACCGTGTCCACCACCAGCTTGTTCTCCAGCAGTTTGCGAATCCGGTCCGGCACGCGCAGCTTGTTCCGTGACGTGCCGATGATGTATGACAGAATAGGCAGGACGTAGGGTATCAACTGCCAAAGATCGTGTTTGTGCATGATTGGTTCTCCTTCTTAGTCTCCGTTATTCCGGCAGGTAGTAGACATATCCGTATGCCCCGGTACCACCTATGGTGATGACGAGGTTCCCGGAGCTTGCTACCCCACGCGGCATGATGAAGCTATCCCACCACCCGGAGCTTGAGAATATCTCCATAAGAGGAACGCTCCTGCCGCCGTCCATCACCCTCAGATTCGCATTTTCTACTTCGCCCCCAAAGAGCATGATCCCCAGGCAGCGGCACGGCCCGGTGAGCGGCATGGGGTTCAGTGCGTCTACGAACGCCACTTGAGCCGCCCGCTCCGCGCCGAGCAGCTCGCCCTGAGCCGTCGCCGTCACCTCCTGGATCATCCTTGTCTTTTCGTTTGCCGCAGTTAGCATTGTCCAGCCTCCTTCTTGTCAACGTCCGAGTACATGGCCCAGAAACGAGCCGATGAGCGCCACCGCCAGCGCCGCGCCAAGCCACTGAGCAGTTCGCGCATTTCGCTCCAGTACGGCGATCTTCTCAGAGTGCTGGATCATTGCGCCGGGTATGTACTCGCGTATCGCCGCCAGTTCCTCGATTACCGTCTCGATCTTCTGCTCTATCACCGCCAGCCGAGCGCCCACATCCGCATCACGTGTCGCCGTTCTGTTTGTCATCTGCTTGCCTCCCACCAGCAGGGATCGGATTAAGCCTGTAGCCGCACCCTTTACGGGTGCGCTTACCACGCAGGCATGAAGCCTGCGGCTACAGTTCAGAATTTGTCCGGTGGCCGTTAGGTCAGCACAGCGGTCTGCAGGACGATCTCGCCGTGGATTCTGTACTGGGTCAGCCGCGCGACGGTGTAGGTGCGCCCGTCGCGGTCAACAGTGTCGTCAATCTCCAGCGATGTGTCCGCCGCCACCTGCAGCGAGAGCGCCGGCTTTGTCAGACCAGCTTGCTCGTAGCTGTTGAAGTAGGTGTTCAGGCGCGTGAGGTCCATCAGCATGAAGAACCCCTTGGCGGCAGCGGTTCCGTTGACCAGGAAATCCTCGCCGTGCAGGTCTATCTGCTCGGTCACGCGCTTCTTGTAGCTTGCCATCACCAGCCCTCCATGCTCGCGGATGAGAACTCGCGCTCCCGATTGTCCGCGTTAGTAGCGATGACAGCCTCGTCCGTCAGTCCGTCTGTCAACTTCTGGAACGGTCTCAACCTCGCCACGCCTTGGTCTATCAGCTTCGCGCCGTGTTCCTGACGCACGCCCAGGCTGACTCCGCCGACGCTGACTGACTCCGACGCGCCTGCCGTGCGGTAGATCTGCTGCAACAGCTCACCGCTGACCATCTCCAGAATGCCCAGCTTCAGAACGGCCTGCAGCTTTGTGTTCGCGGTGTCGTTCAGATACTGATCGGCGATGGTGTACTCAATGCTCGGCTGCAGTTCGGCCATGAGCGCGTCCGCATCCGTGTCCCAAGTGGTGTCGGATGAAGATATCATGCACTTGCGCTTCACCTCTGCCCGGGTGATTGTGATTGCCATGGGGTACCTCCTGAATCGGTTATGGGTGCCAGGTGCCAGGTTCCGGGGGCCTAAGCCCACTCCGTCATGTCAGACTCGTCGGGCTACTTTTGCCCTGACACCCGAAACCCGTCACCCGAAACCTCCGCTATGCTACCTGGCTGCCGTACGCGAGCTGCCACAGCCCGTAGCCCACGTTGTACCGTGCCCGCGCGCCGTACACGTACTGGTCGCGCATGAATCCGCCCTCGGAATTGGCCTCTAGCGCGGCGAACTCCACGGGAATCCTCGACTGGAAGATCATGGGCTTCACGATCCTGCGAGTGCTGAGCAGGAACCAATCGTTCGTATCGGTCAGGTACGGGTTGACGATCAGCTCCACAACCCCGGAGAGCACGTTGCGCCTGGTGTCGGTCTTTCCGCTCACCACTTCCGGCGCGTAGACGGATTCCAGCAGCTCGGTTGCGGTCCACTTCAGATCGGGCGGCACCACCAGCGTATCCGGCACGATGGCCATGGGTTTACCCTTGTCGTCCTTGATCTTCATCATGGAGGTAAAGGCCGTCTGAAGCGCTGTTGCAGATAGAGCAGCCGTGCCCTTGTTGCCCTGAGTGCCGGAGTCGCCCTCGGCATGGTCCGTATCGAAGAAGTACTGACCATCGTGGCACAGCGACGTGAAGCCATCCTTCAGCAGGCTGAAGACCAACTCGTCCTGATGCCGCTTGACCTCCTGCGCCAGTTCCTGCACACGAAGCTTTATTTGGCCGTACTCGTCGTCTTCCAGTGCGCTTCGGTCCACGCCGATGGACGCCTCCCAGGTCTTGTTCCGAATCGAGAAGTCGTGCTCCAACAGCCCGGCAGGGACTCTCTCGTCCTTGAACTCGCGGACTCGCGGGGTGGAGCCGAGCCACGCGTACTTCTCGGTGTCATGCTCCGAGGGGACTACCGTGGCTATGCGCTGCCAGTCGCTGGGCGCGGCCTCGTAGGCCTCGAAGAATACCGTTCGCAACCCGGCTTCCAACAGCCGAGGGATATCGGACTTAACAATTGCCATTTTCTGAACTCCTTTCATCCGTGATGAGTGACAAGTGAAGCGTGAACCAGTCTGCCAAGCCTTATGCAGCAGGTCACGTATCACTCATCTATCTCGTGTAGTTATCTATCCGCACGCGGACCAGGCTGCCGCTAACGACCTCCGCGATTACGCCGCACTTCACGTCATTCGTCGTGGTCGCAGCATCGTCAACGGTCTGGTTATCCGTGATGCAGACTTCCTTGCCGACCGACGCCTGAGTCGCATTTCCTGCGCCGTATACGAACGTATGTTCGCCATTCTTCTCGACACGAATCTCCTTGTCGCCGGCCGAACCAGCGGAGTTGTCCACCTGCTCATAGCTCACACCGCCGAATAGGAAGCTCGCGGTATCCGCGCCGTTCGTCGCATAGCCGGTTGTGTTCACGCACACCAGCACGCCCTTCGGAATCTTGACGGCTGCCATCTTCATGCACTTCAGCGCGCCGTCACTGCGCCTGGAATCTCTGTCTGTCGTGGTTGCTGTCATTCCGTAGCCCCTTTCTCTGAACGCCGATTTACACGCTCAACTTCTTCTCATATCGCTGCATCTGCTCACGGCTTATGCCCAGCTTGGACAGAAGCCTCTGCTCCTCGGCGGAAAGCGGCCCGCTTTCCTCTTCGCCGGACGCAGGCGCCATCTCATGAAACGAGATCACCTTTGGCTGGCTCAGCAGAAACCGCTCGAACAGCCCGGCTATGCTGACCTCTTCGTCCCCGAAAGTGACCATGCTGTCACCGCGCATGAGGAGTTCCCTCGCAAACGCCTCGGACGCGGGAACGATCTTGCCCTGTGTCCTCAGGTCTGCGAGCTTCACGTCAACATCCTTCGCCCGGAGCGCGAACCTCAGTTCCTGTATCTCTTTTTCCTGGTCGCTCATGCTCTCATTCACCACCTTTCCAAATTGCGGATTGCGGATTGTGGATCAGCTTGCCCGAAAATTGATGCGGATGGAACCCTCGGCGCAAGCACCAGCGAAACCTCCGCCAGCCGAAGAGGGTCCTTCCACAGAGCCACACTCAGCTTCTTCACGCCGCGCCGCTCCAGAAACGCTGCCAGATCCTTCGGAAACGCGAGCTTGGCAAACAGATCGCGCCCGTTCCGCCACACCGACTTCACCGTGCCGAGCGGATCAAGCGGGCTGTCCGTGTGCTCCACCTTCACCGGCGCCCCCGCGAAGTTGCCGACTATGGCATCCAGATCGTCCTCCGTGACGGTGATCTCCTTGTCCGGATACTCCCCGGCCTCAAAGATCTTGGCTTCTTTCTCAACGGACATCTCGTCCGCCGAATAATCCAACTCAAACAGAATCTGTTCTTGCACTAAGTCCTCCTCTCACCTCAAATGTCGAGCAACGGGTTGTTGTGACGCTGGATCACTGACCGTCTGACCATAAGACCATTTCCCTCATCTATCCCGCCGGTATTCCCAGGTACTCGCGTATCCACTGCTCGTCCGGCGAAACCACCTGACCGGCAATCAGCTTGCCGACCAGATCGCCTAGCTGTGCCGTGTCGCGCTCCTGCAGGCTGCCGAGAGTGAACCGCGGGTAACCGGTAGCGCCAGCAGCTTGCCGGCATCTTTCTGAAGTCGGCGACACGCTGCCACTGAAGTTCAAGTCCACCAGCCTGCGGATCACCTGCTCCTGCATCACCGTCTCCTCCAGGTCGCGCTTCAGCTTCTCCAGATAGAAGCCCAGCACATCCTGATGCACCTTGCCCAACGCCAGTGAGCCGACCCTGGAACCCTCATCGCTGGTGAGAGTCTGTCCGAGTATCGCCTTTGCGATCTGCCGGTTGTGATGCTCCACCGCATCGCGATAGCCTGCCTCACCGCCGCGCTGAGCCTCCATCAGTTCCACCGACACGTCCTCCGGCACCACGATTGCGGTCTCTTGCTGCATCTTGTCCAGCACCCGCAGCAGTTCGTCCTGCTGCTCCTTGGGCATCCCGCGCCTGAATGCGCCCTTCGCGGTCGGCATACCGAATTTCTCGAGATACATGTTCCAGAATTTCAGGATGATCTCTTTACTCCACCAGTGCTTGTAGGCCGCCCGCAGGTCCGACTGTCCATGCGGCAGTTCGTAAGACGGCATGTAGGTGTAGAGGATAAACTTCTCAATCGGCAGAGTTCGCTCACCCGCGCCGTGATGGACCAGCGCACGAATGTTCAGGTACTCATCCGTGTCGAACCCGAACGCCGCCGGGTCTTTCGACTTGATTGACTGAAGGCCGATCATTCCCGCATACGGCCCGTCCGTCAGAATCACGTAGTTGATTTCCGAGATCGAGAATCCCTTCGCCACCGCGTCCAGAACCTTGAACAGCACATCTTGAACGGACCCGCGCATCTCCTCAAGGCAGTGCTTCACGAACCCGGCAATCTCCACGTCCCTCGGATCATCGCTCGCAGGCCGGACATCCCATCCGCGAGAGAGCGCCGCAAATTTCTTCGTATTCAGACAGCTCCGCACTTGGGCATCTCTCTGCATCTCGTCATACACGGCCAGCCCTTTGCGCGATGCCAAATCATCCGACGAGTAGCCGCCATGCCTCAGCGCGCCTCCCGCCAGAGTCGCCTGCGCCGGTGCGACTTCCTCCAGCAACGGCTTACGCCCGCCAAAACTGTTCTTGATCCGTTCCGCCAGATTCATATTCATGATCGCCTCCCCCCCCGTATATAGAACATCTGTTCGATTCTAATACCAAAACAACAGGTGCGTTGCGCACCCATGTATATAAGCATTTCGTCCGCACATATTGTAATAACAGGCCATGAATTTTCTGCGAAACTTCTTCGTTGGCAGGGTTTGATGGCGTAAAAAGGGAATAAGGAGAGGAGTTCATGATTGGAGGTATACACATGGCAAAACGAATCATTCTGGGCGCAGAACTGACCAACAGGATCGCGGCTGCGTCGAAGTTTCAGGAGACCATTTCCGCTTACGGGTGCAATATCAAGACTCGAATCGGCCTGCACAACGTGGGCGACAACTACTGCTCGGGTGGCGGTTTAATCCTTCTGGAGATGTTCGGCGATGAGAATACCATCAACGAGATGGAGCAGAAGATCAGGAACATCGAGGGCGTAGAAGTGCAGAAGATGGTCTTTCAGGAGTAGCAGCGAATTCAAAAAACCGGACGCGATGGAAACACCGCGTACAGGCTTTATCGTTCAAGTTCTAAATGTGTTTGTGGATATCAAACGTATCTACTGTAACCGGTGCCGCGTGAGAAGACTCCGACGAACCGGCGAAACGTAGTTGCGTCAACAGGTCGGGCGAGGACTCCCGTTGAGTCCTTCCCATGTCAAGCGCTCGACGCAAAGCGCCCAGCGGTAGCGCCCTATGAGATTCCATCTCCAGAGGCGAACGCGGTTTCACCGTTCTAAGTCTCCCCATCTGCATTATGCGTCTCCCACATAATGCAGGACCCCTGAGCATTATTCACTCTCTTTATGAACAATGCGGGCCAATTGTACCTTTTCTCGTGTGCTGCGCGGTTCAAAGTGACCGCTCTTGTGCGTCAAGCGCACTATTCTGCAAAAACTACTCGCTTTGACAGCCGGTCTACGGGAAATGTTCCCGTAGAATCAGCCGTTTCTTAATTGCACCAGCAAGCGACGATTCTTCTGACACCAGCCAATGCACGTGACGCACTCTGCCGACATGCGACGGGGTTCACGGATATTCCCAGCGCACAAGTACGCCAGCTTACGATATTTATACTACAGCCAGACCGAACCGTCAATGGTTTTGGCCTGAATCCGCGAAAAACTGGTAATATTGCTGGGTTGAACGGGCGGATATCACGCAAGAAAGCCCGGACGGACAATCCGTTCCGGGCTTCATGTATATCGGCAGCGTATTGGTCTGGAGTTCAGGCGGCTTTGGCCTGGGTTTCTTCCAGAATGTCTTTCTCACTTCGAACGCAGCCCTTGCCGGCGTTCTTTGCCACGTACATGGCCTTGTCCGCGCGCTCTATTATGGCGGTGGCTTTGTCACGCTTGTGGCTTTCGCCAACCCCGATGGTGCATGTGAATGAGAATTCTGTTTTCGTGTTTTGGCCTTCATATGCGTAGCTGTTGGAGGCGATGGTCTGGCATATTCTCTGCGCCACTCGCACCGCTTCCTTCAGCTTAGTATTGGGCAGAATGATCGCAAACTCATCCCCACCATATCGGGCCACAATATCAGGCTCTCTCAGCGCAGCCTTGCATTTCGCCACGAACACCTGCAACACTACGTCTGCGGCCTGGTGTCCGTAGCGCGTATTGAAGCTGCGGAAATCGTCAATATCGCACATCAGCAGAGACAGCGGACGACGTTGCAACTCAGCTTCTTCCACGCATCTTCTGATGTCGGTGTCGAAACCTAGACGATTCGACGCTTTCGTAAGCGGATCGGTCATCGCCGCGCCTTTGTATTCTTCCAGGCTGTTGCGCAACAACGCCACTTCTCGGGCCAGCTTGTTCGCGCGCGCCTCTTCATTTTCTTGCTTGGCGCGAATGGTCTTCTGCATCGTCGCAACTTCCGCCTTCAGCGACTCTTTGATCTTGCGGATGTCGTCCAGTTCGGTCAGCTTACCAATGCGCAGGTTCTGCTCATACAGTTCTCCATTATACGAGCGGTTCTCTCCCATCACGCTGGTGAGTGTGGAGCGGAGGAAGTCAATGAGCTTCTTTAACTCGCCGTCCTTGTCCTCAAAGTACTTCTTTTCCTTTTTGATGAAGGCAATCATTGTTTCCTTGCCGCCATCGAAGGATTTCTGCAGGTCCCTTGTGGTCTCGGCCTTGTCCAAACCGTTGACCATATCATCAACGCGCTTTCGGAAACCGTCCGAATCAATCTCAGGGGACTCGATTGTGGCTTCCTTCATGAGGTAAGCGAGCTGTCTCAAGCAGGAAAGCAAGTAATTGGACTGATCTTTGTATGACTCAGCAACTTCAGCAATCTGCTTGGGGGACATTTCTTCGTAAACCTTACATCGGGTTTTGCGGAACAGCATTCATGTAACTCCCAGTATAGTGTATTTGCTCTGGGTACCATCTCCATTCAGTATAATGGCATGTTGCGCTCATTTTCCAAGTGACTACTATCAACGAACAGCCTGTTTATGCGCTGCCCCAGGCCCGCGTGTACCTTGGTTTTTTACTGGAAATAGTACTGGGGTTTCTCGTCGGAACATGGAAAAACTATAGTATCAAGTCTTTTGGGATGCAATACATGTTCAAACGCTCTAGACCGCAACTGCCATTGGCCGAACTCACTCCGGAGCAACTCGCCGGCTTGGTCACCTCATCTCGCGATCAGAACGACATGATGTTATCATGCATGCGCGTCCTGTGCTATCTGATCAAAGACTTCACCTTTGACCTCCCTGATATTGACGCAGACGGGTTCAAAGAACGCATGGACAGTATGGTGTCTGCGCTCAACAAAGCCCATTCGCCAAACACCTTCGAGAAGGTGTTTGGCAAAGGCAAGACTGATATCATCACCTTCACGGCGCAGGAGAGGGAGTATATCTATACTCGCGAAGCAGAGTTCAAGAGCATGTTTGACTACTTCAAATCGGTCATTACGAACATGCTGGGCGAGAATCGGACGTTTAACACTCAGGTCCACGAGCAGCACAGCCGTATCGAATCCATCATCAAACTGGAAGACATCCGACAGATGCGTGATGCTCTGCACACGGAAGTCGAAACCATGAGGACGGCGCTGCACTCTAAGCAGGAAGCAGACAACCAACGTATCGAAGCGCTGTCAAAAGAGGTGAAGACCCTCGACGCCAATCTGCACCAGTTCAAACAGACCGTCGCCACGGATACTCTCACCAACGCATGCACCAGATCGTCTTTTGATGTTGAGTACAAGTCATCCCTGGTGGCGGCCGAGGTAGGTGGAAAGCCCATTTCGCTGCTAATGTGCGATATAGATGATTTCAAGATCATTAACGATTCATTCGGGCACCAGACCGGCGACGTGGTATTGCAAATGTTCGTCCGGGAGGCGATGGGCGTCTTGCGCAAGACCGACATTATAGCGCGCTATGGCGGCGATGAGTTTGCCATCATGCTGCCTAACGCCAGCTTGCGTCATGCTCTAAGGGTGGCAAAGCGCATTCGCGAGACGGTGGCATCCAGGCGATACCTCTATCAGGGCGAACCCGCTGCCCGGGAGTTCTCATTCACGGTTAGCATCGGCGTGGCGGAGTCTCACCGCAGGGTCGCTGATGATGACCTGATATCACGCGCTGACCGGGCTTTGTACGTCGCTAAGAACGCCGGCAAGAACTGCGTGCGAACCGAGAAGAACCTCGAAAAACTGGCAGCCTAGTAGCCGCCTGTCCGGCTCCCCCCGGCGCTCGCGATTCGGAAATTCCGAGCTAACGTTGTCTTCCGCCTTTGGCCGAGAAGCACACATGCTGTTAGCAGGAAGCGCACCACGATGTTTGCACTGGATTTCCGAATCCAGTGCCGGCCCACTGGGTGGACGTTCTGGGATCCGATCCCCCTGCTAGCCTACCATCGCCGCGCTCATCTGCGATGCCAGCAGCGAGTAATCCTCATCCGTCAGCGATGCCTCGTCCGGCAGGGCGAACCACGCCGCGCGATCCCATGCCGGGTCCGCCTCATAGCGCGGGATGATGTGTACGTGGACATGCGGGACCATGTTACCCAGTATCTCGTAGTTGATCTTCCTGGGCTTACATACCTGCCTTACTGCACTGGTGACGCGGGTGATGTCCTCCATCAAGGCGCTCCGCTCCTCGGTAGACAGGTCATCCAGCTCGACCGCGTGCCTCTTCAGAACGAGGACGCAATATCCCCGAAAGCTCGCACTCTTCTGGAGGTATGCGCAGGTAATCCCCAGGTCGCCGACCATCGCCATGCCCTTCGAGGGATCGTCACACAATGGGCATTCCTCTCCTGACAGTTTTTGTTGCCACTGCTTCTCTGTCACCATATCATTCTCACGCGTTATCCCTGAATTCCCTATCGGCGTCTATCCGCGTTCATCGGCGGCTAACTGCATCCGTTCTAGCAACTCCAGTATCTTCGGTGCGCCGTTCTTGACCACCAGATTGGTCGCATCACGTCCCAACTTAGCCGAAGCGTGCGTCCGAGGGTCCAGGCCGCCCACACCGTCCTCTTCCATATTCAGTTCACCATCCTTTGTCAGCCTCGATATATCCACGCTCTCAGGATGGAAGTACAGCATATACGATGTCTCGGTCGCACCGGCATGGTCGCCGTTTATGCCGTCCGGTTTGGTCAGCTCATAGTCAGGGACCGCCCATGCGACGCACTCACTGTGCCGCACGTTAAACGCCTCGACGGTCTCCCGCACCGCGCGCACGTGCTCCCCGCCGTAGTGGCCCATGACTATCACGATCACCTTGAACTTCTCGTCCGCGAGTTGCTCAAGATACTCGTCCACCAGCATCCGCACGCACCCGTCGCTGAAGTTCAGAGTGGCATCAAAGCCCCTGTACGGCTTCATCGTCTGGGTGCCGCAGTAGATCGGCGGGAAGACGATGCCCCCCGTCTCGGCGCATAATGCCAGGCAGTGGCCGTGCGACTTCAGCGTATCCAGGCCCAGCGGATTGTGGAACCCATGCCATTCATGCGCCCCCCACGGCAAATAGGCGATGGACTTCTCAATCTTTATCCGGCGATACTCCGCAGGCTTAGTAAATTCGTATCTCATTTTTCCCCCTCGCACTCTTACTCGTACTCGAAATCCCTGGCACAGCGCCCAGTCCTTTGTATTGCGTACTCTGTATTTCATATCCACCAAACAACCTAACAACTACCACCTAACACCTCCCCAAGTTCCTCCTCGCGCCGGAACACGGTCGGCAGGTCGGCGAATCGCAGAGCAGAGCGTCCGGTTGAGCCGCGATGATCTCCTGCACTCGTTTCACGACGTCAGCCGCCTGCATGAGCTGAACCTGTGCGCCGCCCACCATACCTTCGTTGGTCTCGCCGTACTTCCGCAGCACGTCGCCAACCGGCCCGAAGTGGTGGCTGCACGATGTGGATGTGTCTAACGGATGTGGGTAGATGCTCCCGTCCGGCATAAGAACCATCGCGCATCTTTCTTCCTCGGACCAGCCCACTTTCGGCACCTCGGCATACTCCTCGCCCAGGTGGATGGTGGTGTTCGACGTATGCCCCACGCCCAGCAGCAAAACCTTCCCTCCCATCTTCATCAGGCGGTCAATGGGGCTGCCGAACCCCACCGTGCGGAATGACATGTGATCCTTGGTGATCTCATCCGCATCGGGGCCTATCACGGTAACCGAGTGCGTGGGGTGCAGGCTGCGGACGGCATTCGGACGCTTGCGGCTCAACTCGGGGATGATGCCCGTCCGGCACGGCACCACCGCAACATCAAAGTACGGCACGGCGACATTCTGGGTGTAGTTGAAGGTCGGAAACACCACGTTCCCGTTGGGCGCAACCGCCTCAATCAGCGCGTCTATCACCGCGTCCGGCCCGCCGTCCACCGGACCCAAACTCTTATATGAGCTGTGGACAATGAAACTGTCTCCCGGCTTCAGGCCTAGTTCGCGGAATGCTTTCACCATATCGTTTACGGTCAATGAATCAGGCATGTGTATCCCCCATCAGTATTTTTCAATTCGCAGTGCAATGTCTTTTTCGATTCCGGGCAGTTCGATCTGCAGTCCAGACGCTCCTACTGTCACATCCTTCGTCCCTGTCTCCTTGCCCGCATATGTATCCCAAAGCCGCACGCGGTATTTGCCCGCCGGCCATTCGGGAATCTTGAGTAATGCAGGGCTTTGGGTCGGAGTCGGCTTCTTCAGTTCGCTGACTCGATACCATGTATTGAGAGAGTTCTGCACCCACAGCAGGGATACGTTCTTTCCGCGCAAACCGAAAAGCCGCAAGTCCGGCGATGTCCTTTTCTCGGCCTTGTCCAGCACATAGCCCACAAGCATCCAGTCCGTGCCGATGTTTTCAACAACCAATCTGTGCTTACCCAGGGGAATATCCACCATGTACTCACCGTCGTACTGCGTCATCGTCTCATGCTTGGTATTGCTTGCAGGGTTCGGCATATCCTTGTCCACAGCCGTCTTGCCGTCAATGCTGATGACGAGATGCGCTCCTCCAAAGCCCGATACGCCTCTCACGTATACGTGCAGTGTGGTGGCATGCGGCAGATTCACGTCGAGTGTCAGTGGGTTGTGGAGGTCAAGGTGGTTCACTTTACCGTGGAGTATCCCTGCCACCTGCCCCTTCACACTAACACCCGACGAACCCACAGCCACTTCCGTGGGCTTGTTGGCGACCGACGATTCCCACGATGCAGGGCCGTTCATCTCCAAGTCGCGGTAGGTCGGGCCGGGCGATGCCGCGAGTGACTTGAACTCCGCGCCTTCAATATGCTTGAATGACTCCTTTGGGAAATTAACGCCTTTGATGAACCCGCTTAGTGAGGCAAAGTGATGGTACAGATTCCCGGGGTGGATGCGGCTGTCCCACCACCAGAGCATTCCTGTGCCAGCCGAGCCGGAAAGGAGCGTGCTCCAGATGCCGTTGTGCAGCGCGATGCCGTTTGCTTCCATGTTCGCCTTGCCTTCAGTATCCGCGCCGAACTCGCCGACGTAGTGCGGCTTGCGGTAGACCTCCTTCTTGACCTGCCAACCCGACAGCGCACCGGCTATGTCTCGCGAGCCGTAGTTGTGCGTCTGCACGTAGTCCATCTGCGAGAGGCTGTCTATCTCCGGTTTGCCGCTCGAGTACGCGAAACTGGTGGTTCGCAGGTGCTGCCACGGGTCAATGCTCCTGATGTAGTCGCACATCTCCGCGTGCCAGCGCGCCACTTCATCCGGCACATACGCGGACGACGAGATGATGTCCACCTCGTTCCAGAACTCCCAGCTCAGCACATGTGTATCCCAGCCATAGCGCGCGACCATGTACCGCAGCTTGTCTCTGTAGAGCTTGCGCATCGTCGGGTTCGTCCAAAACTCGCGCGGCTCCTTGAGCGGACCGCCGTTCGCGGCGTTCTGGGGCGTCTCCTCCCAGTACGGATAGCTGCCCTCAACCTTCTTCCGAAGCTCGTTGAAGCTGTCCAGGCACAGCATCGCGTACATGCCCTGTTTCGCGCCCATGTCCAACACCTTGTCCAACCGCCAAGAAGTCGCCAGATCGAACTTCCCGGCGCCGAACCGATCTGCAGGCTTACCGGTTTTCTCCAGCCCAAAGGTCACCCACGCCGGTCCGAGCCACAGGCGGAAGTAGTTGCACCCCGATTTGCCGTATTGCGGCAGCCAATCGGCGTAGTCATACAACCCGCGCGATCCGGCCCAGCAGACGTTCGCGCCGATGGGCACATAGGGCTGGCCGTTATCGAAGACGAAATACCGGTGGTCATCCATGCTGATTCGCACAAAGCCGGGATCGTTCGAGGCGACGCACTCAAACTCGACCGGTTTGGATTGCACCTGTGCGCCTGTGCGGTCGCGGGCCGTCACCGTTAATGTGTACTTGCCTATCTGTGTTGGCGCGAATCGGATGCGCCATTCGGGAATGCCGTTTAACGAGATAACCTCGCTGTTGCCTCGCAGTTCGTGCGTGTAGCTCTGGAAGTAGAACCCCGACGCTTGGACAATCTTGCCGCCTGGTGCAGTGAACCGACCGCTAACATCTATCTCATCAGGGTCGAACGCGTTCGTGAATGTACCTTGCAGATTGAGCCGTAACTCGATCTTGCCATACCGTGGAACGCGGGTTCGGTCCGGGGTCACTGCGGCCAGCTTCAGAGGCCGATTGTCACTCAGCGAGGGCTGCAGCGGGGCGACCTCCGCACCGTTTGCAGATAACATCGCAGCTAGAATGATCCCTATGCAAAGCGAATGCGATAACCAGGTCATGCCGATACCTCCTCAGACACCACACATCGCTGACATTATAACCGGAAACCGCGCTCGTGTCAGCGCATCAGAAACATCTCCCTGCTCGCGCCGTTGACAACGTCCCACCCAATGACCTACCATTCAGGTCTAAGGTTACCCACGTGAAAGGACCTGCCATAATGAAAAGACTTGCACTTGTAATGCTTATTTGCCTTGTAGTTGTGATGGCGACCGGTCTTGTAGTGTACGCCGGACCCACCGACGGAATCGTGAACGTAAAAGACCTGGGGGCGATCGGAGACGGCAAGGTTGATGACACCAAAGCCTTTACTGACGCAATCGCAAAAGCGCGCGCAGATGGGCCAATGGGGGCGACCGTTCAGGTTCCGCCCGGAAGGTACAGGCTCACCAAGTCCCTGACACTCGACAGCGTACTGCTCACCGGCCTTTCGAGCGGCGCGTGGCCTGCCGACGGCGCACCGATGCCTAGAATCCTTGTGGATTTCACAGACGGCCCCTGCATCATCGCCAAGTCCGGCACGTCCGTCCACGGCCTGCGTTTCGATTACGATCACAAGGGCGAAAAGGCGCGCAAGTTCGGCCCTACCATCCAGCTATCGGGCAACGGCATCTCGGTCACCAACATCGCAATACATCAGCCGTATGAAGGAATCATGGCGGATGGAACCACCAACGTCGGTCGCCTGAACATTGAGAACGTCTTCATCGTCTCGGCGCGAGCGTGCGGCGTGTACGTCACCAATACCTTTGACATTCCCACCCTGCGGAATATAGAAGTCTGGAACCCTGATCCCTACTGCCTCAACAACTGCATTGGTTTCAAGCTTGGCCGCAACGACGAGATTCGCATGGACAACTGCTTCGCCTTCGCCTGCAAGGTCGGCTTCCTGTTTGTGAAAGAGAAGGAAGGCTCCACCTGGGGCGGCATGTCGAATTGCGGCATTGACTTCTCGGTCGAAGGGATAGTAGTCGAGGAAGTAACTGAGCTTCGCGTAAACAGCGCGAACTCCTGGGCGCATGCCACCGCACTCAAAGTTGTTGGGCCGGGTCGAGTCACCATCTCCGGCTCGGTACTCAGGAGCAACGGCGCGCCTGCCGTAATCGTCAACAAGTGTACCAGCCTCACGATAACCGGATGCTCTATCGGCAAGAGCGGACGCAACTGGCCGACCATTCCTGCCATGACACTCGACGGCGGTGACAGCGTCCTCGTCAATGGCTGCACTTTCGACGACAACGGTCCGGGGATCGTAATCGGTAAGACCGCCGACAATTTCTTAATTACCAGCAATCTCTTCAAGCCGTCGCCGTTTGCCGCCATCACCGACAAATCCAAACCGACCGCCAACAAGATGATTGCGTCGAACCTAACGAAAAAGACCAACCCGAAAAAGACGGAGCCGGCGAAGGCGAAGTGATTCATCCGGCGAACAATATGCGCATCTGGGGAATACGGGAGTCGTTCCCACCCCGCATTGTTCACGGGAATCATGAATAATGCGCGAAGGCCCTGCGCGGCGTCTGAACTTGGCGGCTGAACTATTGACATACCATGCCTGGCATGTTAGAATAACCCGTCGCTGCCGGATAGCTCAATTGGCAGAGCGCGTGCCTCTGGAGCATGATGTTCAAGGTTCGAGTCCTTGTCCGGCAGCCATCACAACTCGGAAGATCCTTCCAAAGGCTTTCGCATCTTGTATGATACTCCATTGATGCGCAGAAACTCGACTCATCCCACGCTGCTCTCTGCATGTTCCATTCGATCGCTACCTGCTGCATTTCTCTCACAAAACTCGCCCTTTATATGTGCTACTAACCCACTCTGACATCCGTAGGTTGCTCTCTTTCTCATTTACACAGGGAGGAATCTGAGATGATGGCAGCTAATGGATAGTCTGTTTGCATTATGCCGTTCAGATGATCCATAGGAGGTATAGCTCTTGATGCTGACGCTTCGTACTGCAATTGTGATAAGTCTTCTTGTATCCCCGCTTTCCGTATCGGCGAGTGCAGTTCCTGATTGGATGACGAGACCGGGGACCATAGGGCACGCAACAAGACTTGAGGATGGATCGCATGTATACTTGGATGCAGTTCTAGTTGACAAGATTGAAGGAAAGACTACCCCTTCATATCTTGTGATACGCGAGTGTTTCAGCAGCACGGATCGAATCGTTGTGATTACCCCTCCCTCTCCGGAACTCAGGCTGAAGCAGATCATCGATGTCGAAGGGGATGTGTCTACTCTAAGTAACGGAAGCCGGATCATTTCCAACCCGACGATCTATGGTTACACGGACAAGGAAGGCAATCTCCTCAGACACGGGCCTCTATCAAAGGGGCCTTTTCGCGCTACACCGTGGCGATGGATGGTCGATCTGACGGTTCGAACCAGAGTGGCTGCAGCCGCGTCAATGTCAACCGCTGAACCGATCGCTGACCCAGCAAAAGCTCCAGACTACTACCCTACAGTTGCGGATATCATTGGTTTACAGCGTTCTCAGTCTCAGAGAATGCAGACGCAGTCATTGTACTCCGGCATTCCAGAAGTGACGGGTTTGCCTGACGGGACGCCGGTAGAGCTTCAGTGTAAGAGGATCATTGGCATCGGCGTCGAGACGATTGATAGCACGGAGTACAAGTACGTCGATATCGCCGACGATCTCCCCTCAGAAGACTGGATAAGAGCCTACTGCACCGCTGATGTGCCAGTGACTGATCGAGTGAACCTCATCGCCGGGCAGACTAGGCATGTCGGGACAACTCCGGTGATATGCGTGGATATTGGTCCGGGTTACGACCCGCAAATACTCGATGGGCGCATTCAAACGGTTGGGCAAGGGACCATTGCCTATGCGAAGTCACTGCCAAACAGCTGTAGCGTAACGATCTGCGCCAAGATCATCACTGCCGACAGGCACGATCTCGCAGACGATCACCTGTATGTGGAAGAGCCTGATCGGAATTCGGGTATCCTGGTACACTATACTGGTTGGACCTGGATGGAGAAGGACCTGATGGTCAACGTCACAGGAACGACGAACACCTTGCCGAGTGGCGAGCGATGGATAGAGGCCAGTACCGATGGCATTAGCAGTGCGTCTACCTACTCGGATGTTCGTCCCACTACCATGAATAACGCGGTGCTAGGAGGTGCCAGTTTCAATGTCCTTTCGCCCGGAGTCGACACACCGCCTGGATATGGCACCAACAATATCGGTCTGCTCGTCAAGGCGGTGGGTAGAGTAACCGGAGTATATCAAGACGAGAACTGCTTCTATGTAGACGATGGGTCCGCTTTGAATGACGGAAACTCGCACAGTGCCATCGGACTGAGGGTGAGTTGGGATTGGCAGAACCTGAACACCAACCTGGAGATGTGGGCTCCGGCTGTGGGATGTTTCGTAGGTGTCACGGGTATCAGTAGCTGCGAATCTATCACAGGCGGTGGGAAAATAAGGGTGCTCCGACCACGTTGCCAGTGGGACATCTCCTACTATCCACCTGACACAACCCCACCTGACCCCGGTACGGCATCGGCACCAGTCTATACTGGAACTAGTCCGATAACAGTGAACTACGTAGGAGCCTCTGATGACTACAGTGGTCTCAACCATGTGGAGCTATGGTACAAGTGCGGAACAGGTTATTGGATGTACTATCCTGACGACCAAACAGGAGCGTCGGGATCGTTCAGCTTCGTTCCTCCAGAAGAGGGCACCTACTATTTCGACCTGGTAGCTTCGGACAATGCTGACAACTGGACAGACACTCCCTCTGATGAAGACAATGGCGACTGCTCAACGATCTATGATCCGACACTTGGGGTCATCAATCCAGGTGGCAGGATCATGGAGCACATTGACTACCTGTATCCAGGTGGCCCGCTGGTCAGAACGACGGTCTTCGATGAGAACGGCAATCGGTTCCGGCAGGTTCGAAGGAACTACGGACCGGAAGGCGAACTTCTGTCCCTTGGCGGGGACATCAACCCAGTCTCGTATACGTATGATACGCTCTACCGGGTGAAGACTATCACTGATGGCAGGGGCAACACCACCAACTATGTCTATGACGATGATGGCGATCCGGACACCTATGACCCGCCACTTGGTCTTCTTAGACGTATCGAGTATCCTGGCGGCGATGTAGTGCAGTTCCCGGAGTACGATGTCGCCGGAAGGGTACTGAGGATCATTGATCCCAGCCAGACCGTCATACAGTTTGCTTATTCGGACCCCGAAGATCTTCCAACCGATATCCTGTATCCGGCCACGCCTGTGCTTAATGTTCACTTCAGCTACGATCCGGTGTACGGAAGATTGTCGCAGGTGCAGGACGGGACTGGGATCCGCAGCTTCGCGTACGACAATAGTGATGTGCCATACCTGGAAACGTCAGCCTACGCAGGACTTCCCGCCCAGACCATCCAGTACCAGTACTATCCGAACGGTAGCTTGATGACGATGTCTACGCCGGCGGGGGATTTTGGATATACCTACGACGCGGCCGGCCGTCCGGTGGGGATGACGAACCCATTTTGTGAGGCATATTCATGGAGTTATCTGAACAACGATTGGCTGCAGACCCAAGTGGCCCCGGCCTCGTCTACCACGTATGACTACAACCAGCGAGGACTTGTTACCAGCATCACGAATAGGAAGATGGATCAGAACCAGACACTGCTCTCTCAGTTCATTGCCCCGTCAAGCGCCTCTGGATATGATCCGGCAAGCAACCTACTTACGATGGCTGCGGACATTCCCGGCTTGAGTCCGCTGTTCAGTGGGACTACCAACTACTCGTACAGCAATCTCGACCAGTTGGTGACCGAGCAGTCCACTCGAAATGGTGGATACAGCTACGCATTCCAGTACGATGGTGCCGGCAATCCAACGGTTCTCAGGGGTGTCGCCAAGACCTACAGTAATGCCAAGAACCAGAATGATCTGTTCATCTACGATGCTGATGGCAATCCAAGGCTGTACAACGGCAATTCGCTGGACTATGACGCTGAGAACCGACTGACATCCTTTGGAGCCATGTCAGCAGGGTACACCTCGGACGGGCTCCGGGCTTGGAAGACATCAGACGGCGTTACCAGGTACTACCTCTACTCCGGATGGATCCCGGTCTGCGAATTGGTGCCCGATGACGGCGCATTGGTGATCTCTGCTGTGAACACCTTTGGTCCCAACGGTCTATTGGCAAGGAGGAGGCTGGACAGAGCACCTTCTACACCTTCGATCTGCAGGGGAACGTTGTGCAGTCGCTGGACTCGTCCGCCAACGTGGTCTCGACTCAGCTATATGATGCTTATGGTTCGCTGCTCACCGGCACGCCCACGTATCCGTACGGTTTTTGTGCACGGCACGGCTACTATACGGATTCCGAAACTGGTCTTCAGTTGCTGACTCACCGCTACTACGATCCGACCGAAGGCAGATTCCTAACCAGAGATCCGATAGGTTATGCAGGCGGACAGAATCTGTATGCGTACGTGAACGGCAATCCCGTAAACGTTGTGGACCCATCTGGCTTCCAGCCGGGGACGGAGTGGGCGGACTACACTGCCCGCTACTGGGAGCAGAAGACGCGCCGCGCGAAGGAAGCCGTTCTAGACAGCAACATCGGCGTCTGCGATGCTACCATCGTGAATACCGCGATAGACGTGTTTGACGGTATCATGCAAACGCCCTCTGCGTTCGCTCATCTCGGCGAGGGCCTCGGTTGCTGGGCCGGAGGAGACCACAGTCCTGATGCGGTATGCCGCGCTTGGGGCGATGTCGGTACGTTCTCTTCGACTGTGCTCGCGGTTTCTCTTGGCCCAGCTATGCGGAGTGTGCGCGGTGCGCCGAAGGGAGTCGTCGAGAGCCCCAGACCTGCTCTCAACTTTGCCGAGAAGCAACTGCAGTCGAAGTTCAAACATGCCCAAGCGTTTGGAGTAGAAGGTAACTACAGCAAAGCGAATGCTCAGGCATTTCAGAGCGCCATCGAGAAGCACGTCAGCGGCCCTGATACCAGAGCGACTCAGGGCATATACCGAGGGCAGGATGCCACCCTGTACACCGATCCAAATACTGGATTGGCCGTGATAGCCGACACGGAAGGGAACTTCCTGAGTGGTTGGAAGCTCAACCCGGAGCAGCTTCGATGCGTGCTGGAATCGGGTAGACTGGGAGGTCGGTAAACATGTCACTCAATACATATGTTGGTCTGGTTCGCTCATTCCTCGGGCGAACGATCACGGCCAAGGAGTTTGAGGCTAGGTACCTGGAGTTGTTCGGTTCGGACAGCGGTAGTTGGATGTCAGAGAGCCAACGCTCTGTGCTCTTCGATCTATTCACCGACGTGGATGCGTTCAACGACAACACTGAGATATTCGACCCACGTCAGGACATTGACGAGGAGGAACTCAGGCGGTGCGCTCAGGTTGCTCTCGACAAACTGATGGAACTGGGCGATGAGTAGGATCGCGTCGAGAAGGATTCATTTGTCGGACCGCCTACTCAGTCCATAGGCAAGCTATGCGAATGGATGGGAACCTAGTTAGGCCTTGACCATGGTGATGTCGAAACGGAGATTGCAGCGAACATGAAGACAAAATGCGTAACTATGGAGTGTGTAGAATGAAGTG
>JANYKG010000028.1 GCA_025358205.1 Armatimonadota bacterium | reverse complement strand
CCGAGCGACGCATGCCCACGAAGGACGACCTGGACAAGGTCAGCATGGACAGGCCGGTCTTCATCGTGCGGCTCTGCGGTCATGCCTGCGTGGCGAACAGCAAGGCGATTGAGCTTGCCGGGCCGGAGCGTCTGCCCGAATCAGGACGCGAGACCGGGCTGCTGACAGAGGACGACCAGAACCCGGTGTGGGAGGTCATCCCCGACCCGTCGTTCGAGAAGCTGGTCGAAGCCGCCCTCTTCGCCGCGAACAAGGCCCGCTCCACCGGCATCGTCTCCGTCCACGCGCTGGTCAACTCCATGGATGAGTTCAACGCCTTCAAGCAGCTTCACGATACCGGCGAACTGCCCGTGCGACTCTACATGCAGCCGTCGCTCGGGCTGATGGACAAGCTGATCGCTGACGGCTGGACCCAAGGCAAGGGCGACGACATGTTCCGGCTCGGCACCGCGAAGATCTTCGCAGATGGCTCAATGGGCGCGCGCACCGCAGCGATGGTTGACGACTACACCGACGACCCCGGCAACAAGGGCTGGCTGCTGCACACCGACGAGGCGATGACCGAGATGGTGCGCAAGGTCCACAAGGCGGGCTGGCAGGCGGCTGTTCACGCGATTGGCGACCGGGCTGTGGAGCAGGTGGTGAACGCCATTGAGACGGTGCTGAACGAGACCGGTGAGAGCAATCTCACGCGTCGGCACAGGGTGGAGCATGCCTCCATCCTATCCGAAAGCCTCGTCAAGCGTATGGCCGAGTTGAAGATATTCGCAGCCGTGCAGCCTCAGTTCGTACTCACGGACTGGTGGACAATCGAGCGCATCGGCCCTGAGAGATACCGCTGGACCTACCCCTTCAAGACGATGCTGGAGGCAGGCGTCCCCACGTCGTTCGGCTCCGACTGCCCGGTGGAGCGAGTTGACGCATTCGAGCTGATCTACCGCGCGGTGACCAGAGACGCGAATTCGAAGTCGGAATGCCTGACGGTGGAGGACTCTGTGCGCGTCTACTGCACAGGCGGACCGTTCTTCGCTTTCGAGGAAGACCGCCGTGGCACCCTCAAGCCGGGCATGCTGGCGGACCTGGTTGTGCTTGATCGAGACATCTTTACCATCCCGCACGAAGAGATATCCAGCGTCAAAGCCGAGAGAGTCTACGTCGGCGGTAAGTGAGCCGCAAGCGCTACGTGACCAAGCAACTACGCTATGTCTGAGAGCGTTGCGAGCACTGCATCCCACGCCAGTTCGGATGCGAGCACACCCAAGGCGAGATCATCTAGCGCCTTATTCTCGATCTCCTCAGTTGTCGCGGCATAAAGGATATCGCCGTCCTTGATCGTATGGAAAGGTTGGATTGCTCTTGCCATTGACGTATGCACCTGCCGCGCAAGCTGTTCCAGATTCGATACCTTCTGATTCGTAACCACAAGCGTCAGGGTGGTGTTGTGCTCCCTAGGTTTCGCTGGCGTCGCGCTGTCTGAAATGAGTTTCTCGACACATTCCACAGAGCTGAGACGCTTGCCGGTCTTCTTGTCCAGGTTGCCGCGCACGATCTCGCCCTTTCGGTTATAGATTGCCCCCATGGCATTAACGACCGTGAAGACAGCCAGCTTCGTTGCCCCGATTTGCCGAAATGCTCCCCCTTGACCTGTAGACTCCGGGCCGAATCCCCCGCCGCACCCCGGGGAACAACCCACGCCTTGCCAGCCCATGGGAAACGTCCCCGGACGGGCCATACGCAAGGCCACTCGACCAAGATCCTTGTCGGGGTAGATCATGTTGTCACGCCAGAGATCCCAGATGATGGCGCCGGATGTCTTATAGACTCGGTTGGCATAGCCACCCTTTGCCAGCAATTCGGCCGTCACTCCAGTTGCCGCTTCAAGACCGTAGATCGAGCCGCCAGCAAAGCAGATGGCGTCGAGGTAATCACTATGCCCATTTTCCAGGTTGTCCATGAGAGATGATGCGTGGTTTCCTCCACGGATATCGGCAACCGTCTTGGCCTGATCGGGAAAGTAGAAGACCGTGCAGCCGGTAGGACCTTCCTCGTACCAAGCGGCGCCGATGTGGAGCGCGGGCCAATCGAATTCGATCTTGGGTTCCCGAATCTTGGTCGTCGGATTCAGTTTCAGGGTATCGTTTGTCTTCGCACCGTTGGGCAACGCTTTCTTACCTTCATCAGCGCCCGCAGCCGTTCCTATTCCCGCCGCAAGCGCGGTAGCCGCCGTCAATCGCAAGAAACTGCGGCGCGTCAAGTCATTCCGTTCAGCCATTCCCTGGGGCCTCCTCACCGTCTGGACCGTCCATACCGGGTCGAGTGTCATTCATGATTTGCTGATTGCCAAGCTTGATTTTCTGCACACTAGGCAGCCCCGACGTGCGGGTCACCCCGTGCTCTGACCAAATGCATTGTATCCGTCGTAGGCCTGTGTCGTCAATGTGAGCGTTTTAGGCTGACATCTCCACATCCCTAATGCAGATTCCGAACATCATTTACGATTTTTGTGAATAATGCGGACTAAACTTCACTCCTCATCCCGCCAATAATCAGAATACGGGCACAGGCTGCCCAACGCACATAAACCGAGGTGAATCCATGCGTAACAGCGACTTCAGCATCGCGCTCCGAAATTACGCCGGAGTGCCCGTTGTAGAACTGATTGGCGAGGTCAACAAGTGTACCTTGTCTACCGTGAATGAGATTTTTGACAAGCTGGCACAGGCCGGTCACTACAACGTTATGCTGAACCTGAAGCGCGCCGCATGGGACGGTCTGGGATCACTGGAACCGCTGCAGAAAGCGGCCAGGGTTTTTCAGAATCACTACGGCAATGTGGAAGTGATAGCGGAGTGCGAACAGATCGAAAAGATACGGAAGATGGCAGGAAACTTCTTCCGGTACTGCACCTCTGAAGGCCAGGCTCTGACTCGAATTTTGAGACTCCCGGAGCCGACCGCAGGTGGAGTGAAGGCGACATCGGCTCACCTGACGGAGTCGTAAGAGGTAGTGACTATGACCAATCCAGATACAAATCTGCGGATAGTAAACGTGATGGATCCTATCATGTGCTTGAGATGTTCCAATGCCCACATCGCGGAGGTGCTGTTCACCGACGGCACCACCCGGCGGATGTTCTACTGCTCGCGGCTGGACTGCGATAACTGGTCCTATACCAAGCAGGAGGTCACCGAGGACGCGTCCACTCAGGACAAGGCGGCGTAGTGGGCTTGATAGACTGAGCTGCTGGGCAAGCAGCATCAAGGGGTCACGGGCACTGCTCGTGACCCCGCTTTTTTGTCTGGCTGGTGGCCACCGGATGAAGTCTGTCCTGTAGCCGCAGGCTTCATGCCTGCGAAGTCAGAGCGCACCCGTAAAGGGATGCGGCTACTAATGGCTGATCGTGGTCTGGTCGTCGTCGGACTGGTGATCTGAGGTGTCGCGCGGTATTTTCGTGATCGTGGCATGTCCGTGGTTCAGTGCGCCGACCGCAGAGCGCTTCTCCGACATATGTACTTGCCGCCCTGCCACTCGCCAGGCTGGATTGGTGGGCAGATGAACGATGAAGGCAACAGCCGCGAGCAGTGCGAAGACTGCTGATAACGACGCCGCGTAGATTGTGCCGACAGTCCCCGCTGCCAGCAGTCCGTACAGCCCCAGGAAGAGGCAGGACAACCCGGCTATGCCAGGAACCACCCGCCCCGGCAGAACTTTCGACTCCACCATCATGAGAACCAGTCCGACCAGAAGCAGCGCCGCACCCATCCATCCTGCGCCGGTCACCAGCCCCGCTCCGGTCACCGCGCCCAGGCAGAGTGTTCCGCTGATGCCGGTGAGTCCCCACGAGCCAATGCTGACAATTTCTGAGATGATGAGCGCCATGCCGATCACAACGAGCGAGGCCGTGACCCACGGGTTCAGCACGAAGTCCGCCGCCACGCGCAGTATGCCGGACGTCACAGGCGAGTCAGGGGTCGGCAGTGCGTCCTGGCACCAAGCCGCGGCGCTCAGGATCAGACCGACTATGAAGATCATCAACCCACAAAGACGTTTCATGTTGATCTACTCGCGCGGAAACCGACGTTCTCCAGCAGTATCGCCCAGCCGTCCTTGAAGGCCAGAATGAAGCTGACAAACCATCGGCGCACACGGTCAGCCGGATTGAGCCGTAGCTCCATCCGAATATCTGCGCACATCGCGGCAAGCTCCGGCCACATGTCGAACACCGGCTCTCGCTCCGGCATTCCGCGAACCACGCGCAGGGTCTCATCCAGGTCGGCCAACTCCTGCCGACACTCCGCGCAGCCCGCCAGATGCTCGGTGACCAGCGCGGTTTGGGACTCGGTCAGATACTGCTCCAAGTAGCCGGACATCAACTCACGTGATTCCTGGCAATTCATCTATCGTCCCTCCCGCAGCAGTTCCAGGTGAGGTTTGAACTTCTCCTTGAACGCATTCCGCGCGCGATGCAGCTTCGATTTCACGTTCGCCAGTGAGATGCCGGTCACGTCCGCTATCTCGTCATAGGAAAGCTGCCTGAAATCGCGCAGTGTGATCAAGAGCCGCTGCTCCTCGGTCAACTGTGTCAGAATGTCGTTTACCACTCGCTGCGTTTCATGGGTTTCTACTATTCGCTCCACATCGGCGTTCTCGTCGGGCACCTGAGCGACGCCTGGGCTTTCGTTCATCTCGTCCAGCGACTGCTCCCGTATGACCGCTTTGTGCCGCCTGTCGTTCAGGCATACGTTCCTCGCGATTCGGTAGAGCCACGTGGCGAACTTGGCCTCTCCACGGTAGGTGTGGAGTGCGCGCATAGCTTTGCAGAACACGTCCTGCGTGAGATCATGCGCGTCCTCACTGCGGACCATTCGGCTTACAAAGCCGAAGATGGGATTCTGGTACCGCCTGAAGAGCGCCTCAAAGGCGGAATCCTGTCCGCTGAGATACCGCCTGACCAGTACGGCATCCGATTCTTGCTCCATCAGCGGCATGAGGTCATTGCCTCTAGCCGTCATAGGAGTCCTATCGGTAATGCTCATACGGTAGCGCCTCCAGCGTTACTGATATCATAGACCCGCGAACGCGCAAGAAGTTGCATGCGCTTTTCATCGGGAGCGCACGTGTCCTCACGTGCATCCCTTCCGGACGGCGAGCGGACGATTATGCTGTCGTTCCCGGATGCGGGTGAGGACACCCGCGCTCCCATGACGTCGGCGCTCCCAGTGTCACCCTTCATACCTGCGATATCGCAGGCGTCCCACCAACAGTCCAACCACAGCCGCAACGCCAATGGTTGCATTGGTGGCAGCGCTGTAGTCCAGTCCCCACTGCTCGGAATACACCATCACGTACGCGGTTGCCCCGATCCCGACCAGCAAGAGCAGCAGCCATGCGTACAGCGGACGAATGCGGAGAAATCGAGCAAGCACCAGCCCTAGAAGTCCTGCAAGCAGGATCACCGCGGCGTAGTAGCCCAGCGCCATGGCAAGTAAACGCGTGTGCCGGTCGGCAAGCTCAGCAGTGGTCAGATACACCGACCTGTCATTGTTGTTACGGATACGCTTTGGAAGGAGCATTGCGAGTTGTAGACGGCCGAGATTGGCCTCGTATCTCGCCGAACTGAGATCAACATCCGCCAAGTCCGAGAACGTCACAATCCGAATACTCTGAAGAGATGCAATCCGATGAACCAGCCTGTCGAACAGCGTCAACGGCATTGTCGCTCTCTGGTCTTCGCTCCTGTTTCGGAAGTCGTAGTGGTGGAACTGCGCTACCAGCAGCTTCCCACTGCCAGGCGATTCCAAGCCATCCTCTACGCCTGGGAGAAGGCCCTGCAGGACTGCGGTACAAGGTAGATACTGCAGATCTTTGCTCGGAGGTCCCTTCAAGTTCGCGCTCAACATCCGAATGCCGGCAGCCGAGAGCGCCTTGCAGGTGTTCTCGTCATAGTGGTTCCACGGCGGGATAAAACATGTAATCGGGACGCCAAGCGCCTTCTCCAAGTAACGCTTACCCTCTTGAATTTTGCGCAACTGTGTGTCGTACTGCTCTCCGGCAAACTCCGAGTAGCCCTGTGCGCGTGTGTGGATCGTCTGGTGGCTGTAGCCGTGCAGGGCAACTTCGACTGCACCTGCCTTGATCCCATACTTCAGCAACGCGATCTTCTCCGGTGTCAACGGCAGCCGTTTCTGTGTCATGAGTGATTGAGCATCTATGGCACACGCGAACGGTATGACCGCGAACACAGCTTTGGTGTGGTTTCTCCTCAGTATCTCGATAAGCTCCCGTTCCACAGCAATTGGACTCTTCGCGGAGTAGTCGTCATAGCGCAGAACCACAGTCACTTTGGGCGGTTCCGCACTGGCAGTCGCCGCAAACGGAAGCATGCAGGACACCGCGACCAACACCGCGAGTATGGATTTCTTCAATCCGAGGTTTTCAATCATTCGATGCGGCCACCTTCTTCTATTCACCAGGATTGCTGATGTGGACCTGCACCACCACGTGGTTGCTCAGGCCGGTCCATGCGCGTGTACCGATATACCTGCCGGTCAGGTAGTTTTCGTACCAGATTTCCGCCTTGTATGCGCCCGGACGGCTCATATCCCAGGTTCCGCCTTCCGCAGTACGTGTAATGTCCATCTCAACTTCTCTGCTACTCCCCGATTCCAGCACAAAGAAATCGCGCTTTGTATGCGGCGGCCTCAAAATGGCGTTGCCGGAGTGCGTCACAGGTCGTCCGTTTCTGGTGACAATAACCTTGAGTGGAAACTGATTGGTCTGGAACGAACTGGGCAACGCTTCCAGCCAGTTATTCAGAACCAGTGGGGCCTTGCTCCGGTTAGTGAAGACCAGTCGAACGCGCGTAGGCTTGTTCGGCAAAATGGAGAGCGTCATGGGCTTGACCTGCAGATCCAGTTCACCGGTCAACCCGGTGCGCGGGCCAAGCCCCACAAACTCATCAGCGCGCGCGGAATCTGCGGTGGAGACACGTTTCTGAGAAACCAGATCGCCCACAAATACGCCGCCGACCGCCGCGATAATGACCAGTACGGCCGCTATCATCGCGGTCTTCACTGGTATTCGCGCCTTGCGTGGGCTATTCGTCTCTGTTTTTTGGTCGGGCATTCTCCACCGCGTTCCGAACACCATCCGGCCTACATGCCGAACATGTGCTTCTTTACCTTCAGATAGTACAGGTAGTTCTCATACGAGACATCCGGCGGGACTCGGTGGTCCACATGCGGGATGAATCCGCCGCCTTCAGCCGTCACCCGCAGGCGCTCAAGCTCCTGCTCGATGTCCTTCTTGCCCTTCGCCAGCGGAATCTTGTTCACGCCGCCCGCCAGCTTTATCCTCTGGCCGTACTTCTCGCGCAGCGCCACGGGATCGGTTCCGCCGTTCACTTCCAGTGGGAACATGATGTTCACACCGTTGTCCAGCCAAATATCAATCAGTTCGTTGATGTTTCCATCGCAGTCGGTGAGGGCGAACTCGCCGCCGTGCTTCTTCAACACATCGGTTATCCGCTTGTAGCCCGGTCCGCACCACTGGCGGAAAAGCTTCGGCGAACAGATCGGCCCGTGGTTGAAGCAGATGTCTTCCCAGCCCCAGCCGAAATCAACCTTCTCCACGTACTGCAGCGAGTACTCCATCATAGTGACGATCAGGTCGGTCACGTGCTCGACGATCTCGCCGACCAGTTCCGGGTCGTCCATGCACATAACCGCTACGCCCTCGAAGCCCATCCAGTTCCTGAGCCAGCCGAACAGCGAGCCGATGCCGATCGCAACCGGTAGATCGCAATTCGCGAACTGCGTGCGCACCGCCTCCCAGTCCCGCTCATAGCGGACGGGGTCCTGGATGTTCAGTCTCGGCTTGATCTCTTCTTCCCAGCTCTTGCGGTCCTTTAGCGGGAACTCGATGTAGTGCGGGATGGTGGATGTGCCGTCCTTGTAGACCATGGCCGTCACGCCGTCGCCGCCCCGGTAGGTGGTGTACCGCTCGGTGTCTTCAAGAACCTTGTGCTCGAAGCCGGGATGCCAGCCCATGTGAACCGGAACGTGCGCCACCGGGTCGAACCCGAAGAAGATATCAGCCTTCCAGTTGTTGTCAACTTCCTTGGGCAGACCTTCCTCGTGCCAGCGGACGAGGGTCTCGTCCCAGTAGCCGAACTCCCAGTTCGGGATGCGGTCCACGCTCTGGAAACGCATGGTTCGCAGCCAGCGCTCCCGGTGCGTGTAGCCTGTGTCTCTGGTGGGCGGTGCAAGCAGCCCGTATGCCTTCAGATTAGTGTCTTCTGCGCGGAGTTCGCGCATTCTCGCATGAACGTCCATCTATCTCCCCGATCTCAACATGATTTCGAAACGTCATGCAATAGGATACATGAGCAGGCCGGTCAGGTCAAGGTTTGCTAGGGTTGTGGGTCTGCAGAATAACATCGAACGTTCAACTTCCAACATCCAACACTCAACGTACAGAGAACCAGCTCGTGAGGACACTCGCCCTCCCGGATGCCGCTTGTGAACAGTCCCACGCTCAACGTCCAGAGATCTGGATTGTTCGACGTTGGGAGTTCGACGTTCGATGTCCGCCCGGGCGGATCTGCCTGTGGCATGATTGGACGTTCGCTCCTCCTTGACGTAGACGCATGTCTCCTATTATACTAGCGCCCAGGAGGCTGACCATGAGCAAAGGACTCACTCAGAAACAGCAGCTTGTGCTTGACTACGTGGTGCGATACACCGACGCGCAGGGCTACCCGCCGTCAATCCGCGAGATCGCGTCGGCGTTCGGGTTCAAGAGCCTGCGCGGTGCGACCATCCACCTGGACGCGCTGGAGAAAAAGGGCTACATCAAGCGTGAAAGCACCTCGCGCAGCATCAAAATCATGCGGGCGGACGCGTCCGGCGACAAGAGCGGGCTGGTCTCTCTGCCGATAGTGGGGACCATCGCGGCGGGCACTCCGCTGCTGGCGGTCGAGAACATCGAAGGCGAGATGCGGGTTCCCAAGAGCATGCTCGGCGGTACCAGGAACGCGTTCCTGCTCCGTGTACGCGGCGACAGCATGGTGGATGCGCACATCACGGACGGCGACCTGGTGATTATCCGTCCGCAGCAGTCGGCGGAAAACGGTGAGCTTGTGGCGGCGCTGCTGGGCGATGAGGCCACTGTGAAGCGCCTGCGGGTCTCGGACGGCGATGCGGCGCTGACACCGGCCAACCCGGCGTACCAACCGATACCGCGCAAGGACGCCGATGCCCGGCTGATCGGCAAGGTGATAGGGCTGCTGCGGTCGTATTAGCGATCAGAAGAGCATGTGGCGTTTGGCGAGGATCACCAGCACATCGAACGTAAGCGCCGCCGCCCAATGGAGCACGAAGCACGGCACAAACGACTTCGCCCTCAGCGCGACCACGCCGAGGATAATTCCCGCGATATATGAGGACAGTTCTTCCATCGGCGGCTTGCCGTGGTGGAGCGCGCCGAACGCGATTGCCTGCAGAAGAACGCTCCAGTTGCCAATCAGCGGCTGCAGCCCGAAGAGCAGAAACCCTCTGAAGAAGAATTCCCAGCAGAAGAGGTACATGCCGTAGGTCAGCTCGAAATATGCAAAGAAGGCGATGCTGGTCTCCGCGCCTTTTTGGATGGGGTAGTATGACTGGAACGACGGCAGCCGGCAAGCGATGAGCATGAGGGGAACCAGCCCCAGGAACAGAAGCCCGGCGATCCGGTAGCCGGTGCGCGGGTCGCCCTGGCAGAAGCCGAACTGCGCAGGTTCCTTGCGCCCGACGACGAAAATGAGAACTATGGGCAGCCAGAGCAGGCACAGGATGTTGGTGACCAGGTACTCCTCGTAGGTGTGCGGAAGGGCGTTGAACCGGAACAGCGCGACGCAGATGCTCGCACCGACCAGCGCGGTCAGCATTGGAAACCAGGTTGTCTTGCCCATGGCGATCTCCTTGGAGTTGCCAGTATGTTACCGCATAGCGCAGGGTGATTTCAATGGGTTGGGCTAGATCCCTCGATACGTTCGCCGCCTTCGCTCAGGACTCGGGATTGAACGGTCTGTGCCCATTGGGCGCGTTTGGGCCGACGGGATACATCCTGGGAAGTGCGGATGACATACCCAGAGACGCGCCGTTGGCCAACGTGAAGGCTATGGTGAAGGCGACAGGAAACCCTAACGGTGGAGATGAGTGACAAAACCTGGTCCGAATTATTCACGAAGAACGTGAATAACCCTCTGGCAGGCCCTGCATAGTGCAGGCTGGTGAAGTTCGTATCCGGGCGTTTTACTACTATACGTCTAGCGAAGTACTGCAGTGTTCAACACGGTGACGAAATACCACATCTACTACAACCGCAAAAAGGCGATTTCTCACCTTGTCACGGCTACATCACTTCTTACCGTTACCGCCCTGAAACTGCTCCTCAAACGGCTCAAGCGTGAATATACCCATATGGGCGGCTCGCCGCATGGCCTGCACGCGGTTCGTTACGTCCAATTTCTGGTACACTCTTGCCAGATGAAAGTCAATGGTTCGCTTGCTGCAACACAAGAGAACTCCCACTTCCTTGTTTGACTTGCCCTCCAAGACGAGTTTCAGAACCTCGATTTCCCGTTCCGTGAGACGGATGATCGCATCTCCGTCAACCTCGAAGGCATGCTCCGTGGTCATAAGTGACACCCCCCCTGAGTGGCGCATCAGGCGCCGGACAACAAGTCTGTTAGACTAATCGCCCTGCCCCGAAAACGCCGGTGCCAGAACAAGCTCGTACAAGCGGGTTTGCTCGGCTTAATTACCCATATATACTATCATGAGAACCGAATCTTTCACCGCTTTGTCGTCAACTTGTCATAATTCTAGCACGTGTTGACGGATTTGTCAACGTATATTTGACTACCCAAACGGCATCATCCATCCCATCCATTGTTCAGGTCATTCTCCCTCGTCGGCAATAGGCAGCATCTTTCAGAAGGTAGACCCGCCACACATGCGGAAAAGGTTATCCAGCAACTTGCCGTATGTGAATGAAAGGGGAACTGCCCATGTTGAGGATGATATGTCTTGTCGTGCTGCTTATCCTGGTTCCAATCCCGCAGAGCGCCTTCGCTGGGAAGATGCCCGGCAAAATGGGCGTGTACGTCAGCTTCCGGGACGAGATCGGCTCTCCATACAAGCTCCGTCAGGTCATGCGCCAGATGAAGGCCGCGGGGATAGACTTCATCCTACCGTCAGCCAAGAGCACCAGCGGCATTGTCAACTGGGACAGCAGTGTCGCGCCGCCTGACCTGATCGGCAACAAAACCTACATGGACACGGTCGTCAAGTACGCGCACGCCGAGGGATTGAAGGTCTACCCGGTGGTCTGCGTATGCACCGAGGGCGGCGACAGTGTGTGCAACGCGCTTCTCAAGAAGAACCCGTCGTGGTCGTTCTACTTCGAAGGCGGCAGAAGGGGCTACATTGACCCCGGCAACCCCGACGCCCGCAAGTACGAAGTGGCGCTGATGGCGGAACTGGTCGCTAAGTACGATGTGGACGGCCTGAGTCTGGACTACATGCGCTGCCCCAACCGGGTTGGCTACACGGACACCGGGCGCGCGTATTTCCTGAAGAAGCACAAGGTTGACCTGGCGAAGATAGTGGATATTGGCCCGGTGAGCCTGGATACCGAAGGCGGCAAGAAGGCGCTGGCGGACGTTTCGACATCAGCGCGGCAGAACCCCGTCTGGCCGGAGTGGCAGAGCTGGCGACGGCAGAAGCTGAACGTATTTATGGGCGAGATCGAGGCCGCTGTTCACAAGGCCAAGCCCGGTCTGCCGATATCCAGCTACTGCTGGGGCGCGCACACCTACGTCGGTAACTTCGAGACCTGCCAGGACTGGAAGACTTGGATTGCGAAGGGCTGGCTGGACTGGATTAACCCCTCGGGCTATCGTTACACCGACGAATCGTTCATGACCGCGGCCAAGCTGAACCGCGAGAACGTGCCGAAGGGGTTTCCGTATTACATCACTATCGGCGTTTTGACCAGTCACGGCGCACTGCCGACTGCTGGGGACATCAAGCGGCAAATGACTATGTCCAAGGACGCCGGGGCGGACGGGCTGATCTTCTTCACCTGGGAGTCCTTCCGCAAGTTCGTGCCGGAAACGGGCGATGCCCTGAAGGTTTGGTGAGCTGGGAGACGATATGCTGATAGGCTGTAGTCTTCATCGGCGTGCCTGAGCTGAGGCGTCAGGCACGCCGACATACTCTAGAAACCTAGAACCTTTGGGTGTAGGAAAGCCGCGTCTGCTTCCGCTTGCCCATTCCGTACTCGATATTGAGATTGCTGCGTTTGTGCGCTTCAACCTGCGCGCCTACTATGAAGTTCCAGGCGGTCTCCGGCGTCGCTTTGAGATCATAGTCGAGCTGTCCCAGGTTCTGGAAAATAGCGCCCCCACTAACTCTACCCCTCACAGCCTCGTGGAACCCGCCGACGTAGACGCGGATAGGCGCTTCAGAACTGCCAAACTGCACTCCAATGCGCGGACCCTGCGTGACCGTGGGTATGGTTACGTTGGCCAGGTTCAGTTTCGCCCAGCTCGTGTTCCAGTCATAGGAGGCGAAGAACTGCTTATACCCGCCGGCCAAGGTAGCCCCGATACCGGATTGACGGCCGTTGAAGGGAATCGTCTGGGGGATGGGAAGCGGCGGCCCCAACACCTCGGCCTCAATATCCCTTGCCTCACCTCTGAACGTGCCGTTGACATAGTAGATGTCCAGAAATGGGAGAATCCAGGCATCGGCACGTAGTGTGCGGGAGTTCGTGACGGTGCTGACCGATTCCAGATTGAATGCCTGAGTTGGGATCGTCTGACCATTGAGGCTGACGGCTGCGTTGCTCAGCTTGAAAGTTTCCTTGCTGGAGTAGTAGTTCAGGCTGATTCCGAAAGGCAGCGGCATCTTCGCGCGGTCCTCCGGCGGAATCTTGTCCGCCCCGAACGGAAGCCACGCATGATGGTCGGCTTGAGCATTCTCAGCCGCACTCTGCGCGGCGGCACAACTGTAGAGAGTCATAGTCATCGCTGCGACGACCAACAATGCGATCATGTACAGTTTCACGCATATTCCTCCTTTAGCGCTTGATCTCGATCTCAAAACATGTGATTGTTACTTGTCAGGTTGCCCAGCCTCTGCCGACAGACGCCTGCTGCACTATTGGCAGAGGAAGGTCTTTCCCGCCCGCCGAACTACATTACATGAGTTAGGTTTCCATAGCTGCTGTTTGCGTTTGCATGGTGAAATTCCTCTCTGTTCCTGCTTATGTTGATGTCGGACTGCACGGACTGGGCGGATATCGGATTTGAGGATGATATGCTGCTGGACTATCACGTTCACTCCACATGCTCCGGCGATTGTCCCATCCCAATGGGCGATATGTGCGCGCGGGCCGTGGAAATCGGCATAACCGAGATCTGCTTCACCGAGCACTTCGACAACCATCCGCTGGACATGTGCTTCGGCATGTTCTCGCTCGAACGTTTCCGAGCGGAACTGCGGACAGTACGCGATGACTTCTGCGACAGGCTGACCATAAGGTCGGGCATCGAGTTCGGCGAACCTCATCTCTTTACCGATAAACTCGCCTATGCGAACGGATGGGACCTGGATGTGCTGCTCGGATCGGTTCACTGGGTGGACGATACAATAGTCGCGCTGGATCAGTTCGCGGATGCAGACATGGACTTGATCTACCGGGCGTACTTTGATGAACTGCTCAAAACCGTGACGCACGGCGGATTCGACGTGATGGCGCACTTCGATCTGGTCAAGCGTTTTGGCGTGAAGTACGCTGGGCCGTTCGATTTTCCGCGCTACAGGGATCGGATTGCGGCCATTCTTGAGGTCATGGTCCGGCAGGGAATCGCACTGGAGGTCAACACATCCGGGCTTCGGCAGCCGTGCAAGGAGACGTTCCCCGGCCTGGAAACCCTCAAGCTCTACCGCGACCTCGGCGGCGAGCTTGTCACCATCGGCTCGGATTCACACCGCATCGTGCAGCTCGGGTTCGGCCTGAGCGAGGGCATGGACCTGATCCGCCAAGCCGGTTTCCCCGGCATCACGACCTATCAGAAGCGACAACCGCTCCTCATCACTTTCGACGAGATCGGGAGTTGATAGCTTCAAAGTGACCCAATAACAAAGGGAGACGGTTGCCCGCCTCCCTCTGAACCATAGATCAAGTCATTTGCTTATCTACGCTCTACGCCTCTTCAGTGCCAGGAGCGGCGCTACCAGCGCGCCCAAAGCGATGAACGAGGACGGCTCCGGGACAGCGGCGGGAATGGTCACCAGCGCGTCGGTATATGCGCCATCGCCATTCTGCACGGTCAGGATTGCATTTACTCCAGCCGCAGGTGACGAGCCTGATAATGTGGGATAGAGACGATCCAGCAGCGATGCGTTTAGGAGTATCTCCCAACTTCCGAGTCGCGCGTTGCCGGCATCCCAGTTCCAGATCAAGCGGGAGACATCTGTATCCGGTGCAGCAGCCCCGCTTCGCTCGATATGTGAGGCCTTGTCCAGAAGCATCAGCGTTCCAGAACCCGCAGACCAGGTAGCGGCATCGAAATATGCGGAACTGCGTATCTGCACCGCACCAAGTTTGCCGTTGGTACCCAGACTGCCTGCCCCATTTCCGGCTCCCGGCGCTACGGTGCTGGCAGAGAAGTCCGATGCGGCTGTTCCGAATTTGCCCTGAATCTTGATCAGTTGGGTTCCGCTCCACAGGGAGTTCACGGCCCCTCCGGTGAAGGCGGACCATCCAGCCTCACCGGGCGTGATGCTCGCGTACTTGCCGCCCACTCCCAGCACTGTATCACCCGCTAGCCATGAGTTGGCCCCATCATCAACTGCCAGTGTAGAGCCGGGGGTAACTGTGAGCAGCGCAGAGAAGGTGTCAAAACCGTAGTTAGCCGGGTTTCGCACGTAGACGCCGTTGGACAACGAGTTACCGCCGGACGCCCAGCCATCCAGCAGAGGGTTACCGGTTACACCCGCCTGCGCAGCCACTCCGATGCACAGCAACGCGATGGCTGCCGTTGCCAGAATCAACTTCTTCATATATAATTCCCCTTCCAATCGCCATGCACCTGGCATGATGGTCTTCTTGCGTTTCAGCCTGATATGCGCTGACACCTTTTGAGACCTTATCCATAGTGTATCCACCATCCACCGGTTTGTCAATAAGAATTCTTGCCGATGCGAACGATCTGTGCGCATAACGGTCAAAAAACTGGTAATTGTACCAGTAGTAGTGGACCGTGCCGGCATACCGCTTCTCTCGTGCCGTGCGTTATGTTATCATTGTGGTGACATCCTCCCAGGAGAAGACCGAACCGTGTTTGACTATACCGATGCCCTAGAAGAATTGATGCGCCATATCACCGAAAACTGCTCGGAGTTGGCGCACGTCCAGAACGATAGACTACTGGTATCATACATACAGACTCGGTCGCCCGGCGCGCACGGCATCTTCGCGTCGGTTCAGCCGCTCAGGTTCAAGGATGGGGCGCTGAAAATGAAGAGGCGCGGTCGCACATATGCCATGCCGGAGCTGACTCACGAAGGGCACGACATCATGTATATAGTCTACTTCGCCTTGCCCAGGTTCGCCAACCTGACCTTTGAAGAGAAACTGACGACGGTGTTTCACGAGATGTACCACATCAGCCCGGAATTCAACGGCGATATCCGGCGCTTTTCGGGCAAGTACTACGCGCACGGTAAGTCCCGAAAAACGTACAACGAGCGGGTGAATAAACTGGCCGACAAGTACATAAAACTCCCCGGCGCGGAGGAACGAGTGGAGTTCTTGCGGAAGAATTTCGATGAACTGCTGAACATTCACGGCAGATTGATGGGAAACAGGGTTCGTCCGCCCAAGCCCCGCCTGGATCGTGCGGGAGACACATGATTCAGGGAATTCAGAAGCATTATTCACGTACCCCGTGAATAATGCGGGTCAAGCTCGTTTCCGATTGACAACGGCTCCGAATGGGTGTTATATTCAGGCTGTTGACGCGACGCGGACTGGAAGAGCATAGGAAGGATCGGCGCCATGCATGAGATACTGAGAATCCTACAGGAAAACTCACGGTTGAGTCCTGATGAGATAGCCTCCATGACGGGCAAATCGTCCGAGGAAGTGAAGGCCGCCATTGTGGACTGCGAGCAGAAGGGCATAATCCGCGCGTATAAGACCGTGGTGGACTGGGAAAAGCTTGGCGAGGAGCCGGTCATCGCTTTCATAGACGTGAAGGTTTCGCCGGAACGCGGTGTGGGATTCGACGACGTATCCGAGCGCATCTACCGGTTCCCGGAGGTTCGATCCGTATACCTGGTTTCAGGCGCATACGATCTGCGCGTGCAGGTGGCGGGCGCTACCATGAAGGAAGTTGCCTTCTTCGTTGCCGAGAAACTTGCGACCATTGACCGCGTGATGGAAACCAGCACACATTTTCTGCTGAAAAAGTACAAGGAAGACGGAGTCATCTTCGAAGAGCCCGACTCAGACCGCCGGCTGGCCGTTGCACCGTAGGGTCTCGGGGAAACCTGAGGCCCATGAGCTGCTTCCGCCACATGCTTTGACGTGTTATCAAGGGTTTTAGAGGATAAAGTGCATATATCAAACACAGTAAAATCGGTTCCCGTTTCGGGAATACGGAAGTTCTTCGACATAGTATCTCAGATGAAGGACGTGATCTCGCTGGGAGTCGGCGAGCCGGACTTCACTACGCCCTGGCGCATTCGCGAGGCGTGCATTTACTCGCTCGAAAAAGGGTACACTACCTACACCTCGAATTACGGTTTGCTGGAACTGCGCGAACTAATCGCCGCTCAGATCGAGAGCAGGTTCGGCGTCACTTACAACCCGGCCAACCAGTTGCTGATAACCGTGGGCGTGAGCGAGGCGATAGACCTGGCGCTGCGGACGATACTGGAACCCGGCGACGAGGTGATAGTGCCGGAGCCGTGCTTCGTGGCGTACAAGCCGTGCGTGGTCTTCGCGGGCGGCGTGCCGGTACCCATCTGCACGGACGCGGCGGCCGGCTTCACTCCTACAGTTGAGCAGATCGAAAACGCCATCACGCCGAGAACCAGGGCCATCATGCTCTGCTCGCCGAACAACCCGACAGGTGCGGTGATGCCGAAGCAGCGGCTGCAAGAGATCACCGATATCGCCGCCAAGCACGATCTCTACATCATCTCAGATGAGATCTACGACAGGCTGATCTACGGCATTGAGCACACCTGCGTACCCGCGCTCAAAGGCGCCTATGAGCGGACGATTTACCTGAACGGATTCTCCAAGGCCTACGCTATGACAGGTTGGCGCATCGGGTATGCCGCCGGTTCCACAGACGTAATAGATGGCATGATGAAGATACACCAGTACATCATGATGTGCGCCCCGATCACCGCGCAAATGGCGGCGATTGAAGCCGTGAAGAACGCAGACGGCGATACCGTGGAAATGATACGGCAGTACGACCGCAGGCGCAGGTTCATAGTCGGCGCGCTGAACGACATGGGGTTGGAATGTGTGGAACCGCAGGGCGCGTTCTATGCGTTCCCAAGTATTGCCAATACCGGTATGACATCAGAGGAGTTCGCCGAGCGCCTTCTGCACGAAGAGAAGGTGGCCGTAGTTCCCGGCAATGCGTTCGGGGATTGCGGTGAGGGATACGTGCGCTGCTCCTATGCCACAGGCCTCCCGCAGATACAACAGGCGATGGAGCGCATGGCGAATTTTATGTCTCGCCTGGATTATTCACGAACTGAATAATGCTTCCAGGGTTAACCGATAGCCCATAGGTGACGTATCCATAATAGAGTCAGTCAACATGTTTCCAAGCCGAAAGGATGCCTTTAGATGAAGACACTGCGCGTATCCGCTTTCATCACCCTACTGCTATGCCTGGCCTCACTTGCACAGGCAGCAGACAGGGTCACCTGCTACACAATGTGGGATCAGCGCTACCTTTACGCTGCGCTGGAGATTCAGGACCCTGATCTTGAAAGCTCCAACACAACCCACATGTCAAACCCGTGGGAAGACGATGCGGTGGAGATATTCATTGAAACTGACGCGAAGCGGGCCGAAAACCGCAGCCCCAATTCGTACCAGCTATCTGTGAGCGCAGGCGGCGGCTCAAGTTGGCTGGTTGGCGTTGACGGTAAGGCCACACCGAAGAAAATCTTCACATACAAGTTCGCAAAGAAGATTCAAGGTACGCTGAACAACCCGTATGATACAGACATGGGCTACACCGTGGAGGTGGCAATCCCGTGGAGCGAGATGGGCGGACCCCCGAAGGTCGGGCAGATCATGGGTTTCAACGTTTTGATACGCATGAAGGGCGAGAACGAAGGATTCGTCAGTTATTCGCCGGATGTGAAAGCGGAAACCGACGTTCAGGTGCCAGCCAAGTGGTCGAAGATAAAATTCGTTGACACACCCACCGTGATTGCGGTGCAGGATGGCGCACTGGTCTGCCGCAAAGTGCTGAACCAGGCTCCGCTGATAAACGGCACACTCGGCCCCGGTGAGTGGATAAGGGACATGCGCTTCATCATCACCAAGCCTGCGCCGGTGAAAGCCTCACAACAGCCCGCCGCCATGGAGCGTATATCCATGGCTCCTTACTACTATCAGTATCAGGCAGACACACGCAAAGAATCACCGACGGTCGGGGCAATGTCGGAGCACCCGATGGGCGGCATCGGGCCGTGGTTCTCATCACTCAGTGTGCAGTGGCACAAAGATCAGCTTGCTGAGGCGCAGCAGGCCGGAATAGATGTGATATTGCCCTTGTTCAATGGACGCAACATCGAGGAATTGAGTTGCCTGGTGCAGGCGATGAAGGAGATGAAGGCCGATGGTGAAAGTTTCCCATTGTTGGGTGTGCTTCTGGACACAAGCGCCATTGGCACAAATGTTGATCTGAAAACCGCTACAGGGAAACTGTCTTTATACGGTATGATCAAGGAATTCTTCACACGTGTACCGGCGGAGTTCCGAGCGGCCATCCAGCTTCCCGTTGAGAAGGGTGGGCGTCCGGCCTGCATCGTCGCGGTCACCGGTGGATCTGCGGTCACTGCTGCGGACGACAATACGTTAAGTTACTGCAATCTGCTGTTCGCACAGGATTTCGGCGGCAAATTGATGTGGATTGGCGCCAGGGACTGCCTTGGCATCATCATGACTATGAATGGGTACACTCGCTTCACCAGCGGTGTGGGCATTATTCGCAATATGACCAACGGACTGGACATCGCGGCGATAGGCGCGGGCTACGATGCAACAGCGCAGGCCGATGCGGTCGCTCCCAAGATTAGCCCCAGGCTCGACGGCGAAACATACAAGAAGGATTGGGCGGCGATTTCGTCCCCTCTACCAACATGGCTGATGCTGAATTCCTGGAACGGTTTTAACGAGGGAAGCGCCATCGCCCCCACAGCCGAGTACGGCGAACGGTATTCGTTCCTTACCAGAATCAACCTTCTCAAGTTCAACGGCATGCGCCAGTATGATGCCAAGTTCCTGAGCAATGATACACCGCAGACCATGATTCCGGGTGCGCTGTATCAGGTCACCTTGATAGTGAAGAACGCCGGTGTAAAGCCGTGGTATCCTGGAGCGCAGGGCGTGTACCTGGCAGCCAGGTGGTTCAAAGATGGCTTGATGTTTGCGGATACCAGCATCAGACTGCCCATTCAGTCAAATGTACTTACTGGGCAGTCGTTTGAAAAGACGATGGGCGTGCGGACCGTGGACCAGGATGGCAAGCCGCTGCCGGAAGGTGACTACGAACTCCGTTGGGAGATGGTTCGTGCGAACGATGAATGGTTCACAGCCGGGGGTGACAGCGCGCTGACCGTGCCGGTCAAGATTGGCGCAGTTGCAAAGCCGGGATTCACGCTTGTATCTTCCACCATGCCGGCTATCGTGAAGTCCGGCGCGGCTAATGACGTGAAAGTCCGACTGAGAAATGACGGGCCGACATCGTGGAAGGCTGGGACCAAGGTCGCCTACCGTTTGGGCAAAACCACCGGCGGTTCGGATGCTCCGGCGCAGGTTGTGGGGAGCAGTGAGGCGGCGTTGCCGGCGGATGTGGAACCTGGAAAAATAGTTGAACTAGGGGTGATGATGAGCTTGGCGGACCCTGCATGGGCGGCGAAGAGCGCATCAGAATACACCGTGCATTGGGAAGTAAACGACGGCACGAAATGGCTGACATCGAATCTGCGCGCTACCGAGGCAGTTGTTTTGACAAGCGATGACGCCGGCGCTAAGTTCCTGGCGAATGACACCCCGGCTGCGATGACCGCCGGGAAGTCCACACCGGTCAACCTCACCATCCGCAACCTTGGAACCGAGATCTGGAAGAAGGGCGCGGCGGCGGTGGGCTACCATTGGTATTTTGTTGACGGCGGCGAGGCTGTCTGGGAAAGCAAGATGACGCAACTACCGGCGGATGTGAAGCCCGGCGCGGATGTGACTGTGAAAGCATCAGTAGTGGCGCCGCCGTATAACGGCCAGTACTACCTGTCATGTGATGCGCTGATCGGCGGCAAGTGGGCTTCGCTGTCGGCGACATCTCGCGGTACGGGAAACAGTATTATGCCGGTCAATGTGGTGAATGGCAAACTGTTTGCGGTTGACCTTGCCAAGCTCTTCGATGCCGACGTCATAAGCATGGACACCAATACCAAGGATGGCGACATGGACGGTGCGGGCAACACTCTGCCGGGCGAGATCATGCCGCCGCTGAACACCGAAGTGAAGGGCGGAACCTTATGGCCGACCGGAATGTGGATGCCGGCAGCAAACATATCCGCGCCTCAGAATAGGATTTCTTTTGTCTACCCATCCAAGACCGATGGCGCGAAGAACGCAGTCGTCTGCAAGGGTCAGACCATCCAAGTGAAGACCGGGCGCTACTCGTCGGTTCATCTGCTGGTTTTGCCGACTGAGAAGGTCGTGAACGCTGAAATCGGGCTGGTTTACACAGCGACTAAGGCGGTCAGTCCCGCCAGTTTTGCACCGTACACTGAGCGGACGGAAGGAATGGCAGCGGCGTTCATGTGTGGACGCGCACATGCGGCAAGCGGAGAGATGCTGGATCAGAAGTGTTGGCTTACGGACTGTGATGTGCCGCTGAAGCAGGACGCGGATCTGGTTTCGATCACGCTGCCCAACAACTCGGCGCTCAAGGTCATGGCCATCACGCTGGTCAAGGCGAACTAGCGGAGACTATCGCAGAAGTCTGTGGCGGTCCCTCGATACGTCCTTTGCATACTCAGGAGTACTCGGGGTCAACGGTTGTTCTCTTTGTACAGGAAAAGAGAGACAACTCCGCTACATGCGCTGAACCATATCGCCCCATACCGCCAGTTTCAGGACGTGGGCAGCTTCGGCTGCCACGTCCGCAGCGGGTTTGCCGGTAACTATGCAGTCCTGGCTGGTGACCGTTACCACCGGCTCACCGCGCGCAAGCACCGTGGACCCATCCGGCCCGATCTTGATCTCACGGACAGTCGGCTCTGAGTCAAGCAGGCGGTTCACTTTCGATGCGATGGCTACTGCCCGGTCATGCGCACTGCCGTCGGAGTCTGTATCCGCCGCCTCAAACAGCGTTTTGTCCCCAAGACTCACCTTGCTGACTCGCTTGTCGCCCACCTGAGCATCAGTGACTTCCGCACACAGCGACTTCGTAACAGCGCGTCTATTCACCGGCAGCCCCAGGGATTTGATCCTCGCCAATACAGCCTTGCAGCGGTCGGTGGTGGCGGGATGTGTCTGCATAATCCCCATGTCCACGGACGGACGCATGGAGTAATCGTGTGACAGACGTTCGAGGAAAGTGAGCGAGCCGACAGGGTTGAACCCGGCTTTGGCGCAGTATTCCACGCCCGCCGTATCTGCATCCGCTTCGGCTTTCTGTCCGTAACCGCTCGACCCGGCGATGCGCACCAACTGCGCACCGATGAGCAGTTGGTTCATGTCGGTGCCCTTCACGCCTGTGAGCATGGAAGCAATAAGCGCGAGACCTATCTTGCCGTCCATGCGGCTCTGCTCCTTGAACAGGTAGGTCATGTGGTGGTGCGAGGCGTGGGCTATCTCGTGGGCCAGAATTCCTGCAAGTTCGTGATCTGATTCCACGTACTTCAGAAGTCCTTTGTTGACATAAATATAACCGCCGGGGAGGGAGAAGGCGTTCACGCTGTCGTCATCCAAAAGCTTGAACTTGTACTGAAACTTGTAGACTTCGGAACTCCCGTAGGAGGCGGCCACGGACTCCGTATTGGCTACATCAGCAAGCGCCTTCCCTATCCTCTCCAGCGGTTCTGTGAGTGTCGGGTCAGTAATAACCTTATTCTCTTTTTCAACTTCTATCGAGGCCTCTCGGCCCATGTTCATTTCGGCTTTTCGACCGGCGGCATCGGCGCGCACCGGAAGCGCCGGTAGAGCGAAAAGCGAAATAGCAGTTAACGAAAGGGCTATAGCCCATGATTTTGTATTCATCACACCACATCCTTCTCCGAAGCGCCTATCGGCACACCTGGGCGCTGCACAGGTATTC
>JANYKG010000125.1 GCA_025358205.1 Armatimonadota bacterium | reverse complement strand
CGGATGAGCCACGATGGACTTGCGAAGATATCCCTCGCCGTAGCCCTTCGCCACCCCCGCGTTGATCGCATCGTTCAGCGACCCGCCAACGATATGCGCGTCCTGGCCGAGTTCCACAAACACCACCGCAAACCCGGTGTCTTGGCACATCGGAACGTTCTCGGTTTGCGCGATCTCCGCATTCTCAATCAGTTGGCGCAGAACTTCTTTGCCCACAGGTGACGGCTCAGCCGCCTCGGCATTCATCAGCGCCCGGTATACGTCATCGCCTAGCTCAAAGTTCGCGCGCTGGCACAAGTCGGTAACGGCGTCGGTTATGTCTCTTGCTTCAATCTCTCTCATAAGTCCTATGGGTCCTATGGGACGTATACGTTCTAGAGCGCAGGCTGCAGAACTATGATAATGGTTTCGTCCGGCAACTGCTCCTTGAGCGTCTCGAACTCCGAACCATCGCGAACCTGCACATTGTCCTTGCCGCGTATGAACTCGCTGACCGGCAGAATCGGAAAGTCAACCTTATCCGTCTTGTAGTGCATAGGGATCGCAATCTTCGGATTCAGTTGCTTGATCACCTGGTCCGCCTGGGCCGGGCCGATTGTATAGTAACCGCCGACCGGGATGAACAACACATCTACTTGGCCGATCTTCTCCACCTGATGCGGGTCCAGCACGTGCCCCAGGTCGCCCAGATGAACCACGCGCATGCCGTCAACCTCGATGACAAAGATGACGTTGGCGCCTTTGACTGTACCCCCCTGATCGTCGTGCGCGGAACCGATTCCTTTGATCCTTATCCCATGCAATGTGCGCTCTTCAGCACGCGATAGCATGTCAAAGTGATTAGGCAGTTCCGCGGCGCCATTGTGATCGGCATGCTGGTGCGAAACGGTCACAATGTCCGGCGATATCCGTATCGGCCCGTACCTGAATGTGCCCTGATAGGCGCCGGCCTGGTACGGATCGGTGATGATCTTCTTCCCGTGCGACGAAACAATAAGAAAACTGGAATGTCCAAGCCACTCAATAAGCATGGCAACCTCCAAGAGATGAAACGTGATGAGTGACACGTGAACTATCTCTCACAGGTTAGCCGAACCCTCGGAACTTAGTTCACTCATCACTTATCACTCTATCATCCGACCAGTTTCAGCGTCTCCTTCAGCGTCTCAGCCGAACTCAGCAGAGCCGCCTTCTCATCAGCGGTCAACGTGATCTCTATCAGCTTCTCCACGCCTCCGCGACCCACAACTGTCGGCACGCTGAAGCACACACCACTGATACCCATATACCCATTCATCAGCGACGAAACGGGCAGCACCGCCTTCTTGTCAAGCACAATCGCATCCACCACCTGCTTGATGGACAGGCCAACCGCATAGCCCGCGCCGCCCTTCAGCTTGATTACCTCCGCGCCGCTCTTTTTCGTGTAGTCGAAGATACCCTTCACGGTCGTCTCATCGTAGTTCGGGAAACTGCTGAACGGCACACCGTTAATGCTCGCGCTGCTCCAGATCGGGACCATGCTGTCGCCGTGCTCGCCCAGTATCAGCGCGTCCACATCGGTGGCGTCAACCTCGAAATACTCGGCCAGCAGCGACCGGAATCGCGCTGTGTCCAACACCGTGCCAAGGCCTATCACCTGACTCGCGGGCAGACCGAGCGCGCTCACTGCAAGATTCGTCAAAATGTCCACAGGGTTCGACACGACAAGCGCCACTGCGCTCTTCGGTAGGCTGACCTTCTTGACCTCGTCCAGTATCCCCCGAAACAGCGCGACGTTGCGGTTAATCAGATCGAGTCTGCTCTCATCCGGCTTGCGACGAAGTCCAGCCGTGATGACCACGATATCCGAACCCGCAACCGCCTCATATCCGCCCGCGTATATCTTCTGCGAACCGGCGATGGATGCGCCGTGACGCAAATCAAGCGCCTCACCCTGAGCCATCTCAGTCGCCACGTCCACGATAGCGAGTTCCTTGACCAAGCCGCCTAGCTGCAGGGCATAAGCCGCGGTCGATCCCACACGCCCGCCGCCGCCGATGATGCTTACCTTCATGTATCCTATCCTCCAAGCTATGATTTCTTGAGTATTGTATGGGGAAGCCAAGTGGTTGTCAACTTGTGGGAGCGCCGACGTCCTCGTCGGCTTCTGGATGCACGTGGGGACACGTGCGCTCCCAGATTCTAGGCACTCGTTTGCTCACGGAACAGACGATTTCATAAGTTATCGTGCTTGCTAACCCCGCGATCTCTCTGATCGAGATGTTCTCGTCACCCTGCGTGCCGTACAAAACCACGTCGTCGCCAACAGCCGCGTCCGGTATGCCCGTCACGTCAACCATGATCTGGTCCATGCAAACCCGACCTATCACGCGCACCCTTCGCCCTTGAACCAGTGCCGCGCCTCTATTCGACAACATGCGGCTGTACCCGTCAGCGTAACCGATCGGCAGAGTCGCCACTCTGGTCGGCCTGTGCGCCAGGAATGTGCGTCCATAGCCGATTGACACGCCGGGCTGGACTTCCTTCATGAAAGCAATCCGGGTCCGCAGCGTCATGGCCTGCAGAAGCTCCACGCCGCAGGGAATATCGAAATCGTACAGACCGTACAGCATGATGCCAGGTCTGACCATGTTGAAATGCGAATCCGGCATGACAAGAATAGCCGCACTACTCGCGGTATGACGAATGGGTATGCTCACACCCTCGGCCTCAAGCCGCTCGATTATCTCTCTGAACTCCGCGATCTGACGGCGCGTAAACGATTGGTCATCGTCGTCAGCGCATGGGAAATGCGTGAAGATACCCTCGATCTCCAGACCGGGCAGCTTCAATATGTCGAGGACGAACTCCACCGCCTCATCGGGAAGAACCCCCACCCTGCCCATGCCGGTGTCAACTTTCACGTGAACCTTAACTCGCTTGCCCGATGCCACAGCCTGGCTGGACAGCTTACCGGCAAAGGAGCGGCTGCAGACCATGGGGGTGATATCCCACTGAATTACATCGGAAACCTGCTCATCAAGCAAAACACCGAAGACGAGAATCGGCGCCTCTATCCCGGCCTCGCGCAGTTCGACCGCCTCCTCGACAGTGGCTACACCGAGCATCTCGGCGCCCTCGGCCAGCACCGTGCGACTGACCTGAACCGCACCGTGTCCATACGCATCCGCCTTCACGGCCGGGCAGATCTTCACGGCCGGCCCGACCAGCTTCCGTATCTCCCTGAAGTTGAAGGCTATTGCGCCCAGATCAATCTCAGCGATTGTCGGTCTTCCCAAAATGCTACCTCCCAAACCTAGTCCTGGTGTGCGCATTCCACCTGGATTGCTTCTTCGTATGCTTTCCGGTAGTCGCCCTTGTTGAGGAGTCCTTTCGCGATGGAAAGGCCCGCGGCACTTCGCGCACTCAAGTCCGCGATTAACGCGGCGGCATCAGCGCGCCAGCACGTCAGCATGCTCTGCGCCCGTTCGCGTCCGTAGTCCATGCTGATGGTGGTAACAACCTCACCGTATTTATTCTTCCGCAGACCGAACGGCTTGCCATCTGCACGCACAACCTTAATGAACGGCTTTGCACCATACTCCACATTCACCGCGTTCTGAAGATCAAACCGCGCCTGGGCAGGATCGCTCACGTACATATCTCTATAACCCAGCGCACGGCCTTTCTTCTCGCTGTCATACACGGTGATCTGGTATTCGCCGGGCTTTTCTACACTGAGGCGCACGCCGTTGAAGATCGGCCAGTCAACTGGAATCTCAACCGCAAACCCATGAGCCTGCGATTTGACGAAAGACGAATCTGCATCAGCCTTTCGCTCGAACACAATCGCCTTAGTACCGTCCTTGCAGAACTTGTTGACGTACTCAAGCCAGCGTCCCTCTTTGTTAATGCCCTGCCAGTTGTAGAAATTGTAGAAGCGCGCACCATAGGCATAACTGGCTCGCAACTCGCGAAGATGCCACTCAGTTCCGCGCCCGTTGTTCTCTTCATAGTTGACCTGCGCCCAGCGGCCCCACTCGCGCGTCACGTCCAGGCACGAGGTCAGGGGATCGTTCAGTCCCTCCAGACCTGCACGGCATCCGTTCAGGCGGTTCCACTCCAGAACAGGCTTGTACTTCGTCAGCTTATCCATCGGGTAGGCTGGCGCCGTGAACGCGTGCGAGTAGACATCGTGCCAAATCGCTTCGGTTGACTCGCTGTGGATGTACGTCGCCCGCACCTTTTCCAACGCCCGGATATGCGCGTCGTAGAACTCCTGCTGGTAGCGAGCCACGTTCTCGTGCAGCCACAACCGCTCCTTCTCATCAAGCCCGTCCTTGGGATCGAGAGTCACTCCGTCCTTTGCGGCAGCAGCCACGGTCAACGGATTGAAGTCCGCTTCCAGGTTTTCGCGCTTCACAGGATACCTGCCGTCCGGGCAGTAGTTGTCCCAGTAGCGCGGCTCGTTCTCCATGGAGAAGCCGAGTAGCCAACGAGCTGACTCCGGTCCGCCCAGAACCTCAGCCAGCGACTTATGGCTTTTCTCCATCGCCGCCCACTTCGCCTGGTTCAGCACATCGCTGTTCATGGTGAGCCACGGCACATTGCTCCACTGATTCGGCGTGGAAAACCCGTAGCGGATGTCCCACTTGTCGCCCAGTAGCTCCTTCAAGCCCGGGTCGTCGTAGGTGTCCGTCTCCGACCAGCAGATCTGCTGATACTTCGGATCGGACAACGCGCCGCCCTGCCCATCCGGTTTGCCCATGGGAGTGCCGCCCCACCAACTCACGAAAAGGTAGTTCATCGGCATGTCGTACTTCTTGCTGAGGGCCAAACACGCCGCGAAATCTTTCTTCGCAAGCTCGGGATCGCGGTTCATATAGTGATGCTCAGTTGAGCAGCCCAGCTTCACGTCGCCGCCGAACTCCGGGTGGACGTTGGTTTTCAGATACTTGTAGTCCTCTTCCAGTCTGGGATCGTCAAACCCGCCGTGAAGCAGAGGCGTCAGGTAGAACGGCACGGCAAACTTCGCGGCACGGTAGTATGAGTCGAAATCCGAATACACCCAAACTGAGGCGATGCGCGCAGGCGTGCCCGACCGCCGATTGACGAACCGCAGATTGACCTTCGATGCTTTCACCGCATCAGATGAGTCCAGCTTGATGAAGTAGCTGACTCGGCTGAACATCGTCCCCGGATAATCGCGGATGTAGACCAGCTTCTTGTTGGCCTGAACCTCATACGTGTAGCGAATACCCTCAGAGTCCGGCGGATAGACCTCCTGAATCTGCACAACGCATGACTTCCCGGCGGTTTTCGCAAGCGTTATCTGAAAAGCATCGCCGGATTTCGAGCCGCTCGCAAGGCACGGCATCTTCTCTTGCACTGTCCCTACCCGCCCGGTGAAGACCTGCGCCTTACCCACTCCCGCATAGGCGTGATCCGTCAGTGATTTCACATCGCCCAACATCACGCGGTCGGTCAACCCGCTCCCAAATGCGGCGCCTGCAACCAGAAAGAGCGCCACGATAACCGGCGTGTGATTCAGCAATCTATGCACCAATTCTCCCATACCCCCACACTCCCACACTCTACGCCAGCACGTCCATCGCCATTTGCGCATACACCCTGGCCGCCAGTCGAATCTGCTCAAGCTCCACGAACTCGTTCCCTGAGTGAGCCTCTTTGAGAGACCCAGGCCCGAAGACCACGGAGTCAATCCCCAGCCCGGACTGGAACGACTGCGCCTCGGTCCAGCCGCGCCACCCGACGCCCTCCGGCGCCGTGCCGTTGACCGCTTCACAAGCGCCGCGCAAGCTCTTGATGAGTAGCGAATTCTGCGGCGTATCCAGCGGGCTGACCTGCTTGGTAACAGTGTACTCCGCCTTGCCTTCCCAAATCGCGAAATAGTCCGCTATCCGCTCCAGCATCGGCTCCACCGTCATCGGCGGAACCAAGCGAATATCCACAGCAGCCTCACACTTGTCCGGCACGCGGTTCGGACGGTCTCCACCGTTCACGATTCCAAGGTTCAGAGAAGGCGGACCGACAATATGATGAGCCGCGTAGTCGGTCACCGCAGCGCGCAGACCGGCCACAAGCTCGTACATGCGGTCAATGGCGTTGATACCCTCCCACGGCATGGAACCATGTATAGATTTGCCGTGCGTCACGATGTCCAGGAAGATCAAACCGCAGTGTGCCCGAACAATCTCCAGATCAGTGCCCTCGCCGGTGATCGCCATGTCGCACTTGTAGCCCTTTTCGATGGCGGTCTTCACGCCCAGCGCCAGGCCTTCTTCGTCCACGGAGATGATGATATCCAATCGCCCCTTCAGCCGCGCGCCGGATTCCAGCAGAGCCTTCGCCGCAGCCAGTATCGCTGTGATGGATGCCTTGTCGTCCATAGACCCCAGCCCGTACAGCCTGTCGTCCTCAACCCGCGCCCAGGCCACTGATCTGCCGCTCGCCTGAACGGTATCCGCGTGAGCGTTCAGGCAGAGCACGGGGCTTCCGTCGCCGATACTCGCAAGCAGATTGAACCTGCCCGGCGCAATTGGTATGCGCTTGGGAGTCAGCCCCAGGCGCTCGAACTCTTCCTCAATGAAAACCATGATCTCTTCTTCCTCAGGATACGCGCTTGGGATGTTCACCAGCTTTGTCAGAAGGCTGACTGCATATTCATCGTCAATTCTCAGCGACATCACTTGTCCTCTCGAAATTCGGGATAGATGCCAATAAGGAAACCATGAATGCAGGAGGAGACAAATATGCCAGTCCCATATCCCATTCCTGTCTTCCTGGGTTCCTTATAGAATAATCCAATGCTACTACTCGGCGACAACAGGATTCCGCAGCACGCCGATGCCCTCCACATACACTTCCATCATGTCGCCGACCGCTACCGGCTTCATGCCCTCGGGAGTGCCGGTGGAGATCAGATCACCAGGAAAAAGCGTGTGGTACTGCGAGATATACGCGATCAACTGCGGCACCTTGAACATCAGGCTGCGGGTATTGTCCTTCTGCCGAACCTCGCCGTTCACGCGCATCTCGATGTCAAGCTCCATCGGCTCCTGAATCTCATCCGGTAGCACAATCCACGGACCCATCGGCCCAAAGGTGTCAATGCCCTTGGAGCGTAACCACGGACTGGACAGCTTCAGGTCCTCGCGCTGCATGTCGCGGGCGGTCACATCGTTAAAGATCGTGTAGCCTGCGATGTAGGAAGCAGCCTCGGATTCAAGGATGCTCGCGCCCTGCTTGCCGATAATCACCGCAAGTTCTGCCTCCGGGTCAACGCGCGTGAGGAACTTCTTGTAGACCACCGGATCGTCCGGCCCGATCACCGAGGAGTTTGCCTTCGCGAAGAAGACCGGCTCGGTCGGGATGTGGTAGCCGCTCTCCACCGCGTGGGCCATGTAGTTCCGCCCCAGCGCGATGATCTTGGAAGGCCGCTTGATAGGCGCGAGCGCCCTATACTCCTTCACAACATACCGCTCCACCAGGTTATGCCGTTTCACGAACTCCAGAACTCGCGCAAATGTCTCGGCACTGAACATTCCGGCTTCCATCATGGCGAGCGGGGTGTGGAACGGACAGGTGCATGCGCCGGTGCCGAAAAGCTGGTATGCCTGGAATGCCTCAGTGAAGTTGAGAACGCCGTCTTCCAGCAGTATGCCGACATTCTCCGGTCCGACCGCGGGTGATGCAAAACGCAGTATCTTCATGAGATTGCTCCTTATGGGAAATCGGGTCCGCTTTGTTCGCAGATAGCGCGAATAGTGTTCTGAAGGCGCTTGGACTGTTCTGTTCACGAATAGACCAGGGCACCGTGTTCCTGAGGGGATTATACCCCGTGCGTAGATACAGGGTCAACGTTAAACGCTAAATGTGGACAAATAGCAAAGCCCGCCGCAGTTTCAGCTACAACGGGCCTCAGCCTGCAATATGCACGAAGAGCATATTGCAGGGCCTCTGAGCATTATTCACGCTTTTTGTGAATAATGCGGACATCATGGTAGCGGAGGGCAGACTCGAACTGCCGACAAACCGGGTATGAACCGGTCCCTCTAACCAACTGAGGTACTCCGCCAAGCGAGCATATTCTACCAAACGCACGGCGAAGTGTCAAGGGATTCTCGATTCTCGATCCTCGATACTTGATGCTTGATGTTGGATGTTGGATGTTTCAACCATCCGACCATTTTGACCATTGTCTCTGACCATCCCGCATCCGGTCACGCATCACTCATCACGTTCTGCTTTCGATGTTCGCTGTTTCTCTGCCTAACACCTACCACCAACCACCTAACACCTTCAGCCCTCACGACGGCATTGTAAAATCCTTGAAGACCGGCAGATAGTCGCGCCAGACATCGTTTTGCGCGCCTTCCAGGTATTTCGTCAGGCTGATGAACGGCACAAATCTGGGTCTGCGTGGCAGCTTCAGAAGCGGCATGTTCGCCTGCTCGGGGCTTTTGTCGCTCTTCTTCCCGTTGCACTTCTTGCAGCAGCAGACCAGGTTCTCCCATGTGGACTGACCGCCCATCCGCTTCGGCACAATGTGATCAATGGTAAGGTCTTTGGATGAGTGGCCGCAGTACTGGCAGGTATAATAGTCACGCGCAAAAACACTGCGCCGCGAAAGCCTCAACTCCGGCAGCGGACGCTTCACATGATAGCGCAGCCTTACCACTGACGGACTTCTGAACATGCTGCTCACACTGTGAACGTCGTGGCCGTTGGTATGCAGCACATCCGCCTTGCCAAGGTAGACGAGGACAATGGCGCGACGCATGTTGCACACGTTCAGCGGCTCATAATCATTGTTCAGCACCAGCACTTCCTGGCTCATCTGTTCACTGTTTCCTGTCCCACTTAACAAAAAACCCGCACTGTGTCACACACAGGCGGGCTTATACGCGCATTCTGAAGGCGTGGGGTCTACGCACTCGTAACAGCGAGTCCCCAACCGGTTGGAGTTGACTCGCGCATCGTTGACTCAAACTACTTTTCGAGATTCCCAAGACGTACACGGAACATCCTCTGTAGCAGTTTCTCCGAAAACATTATACGTTTTCTCTTCCACTGCCGTCAAGGAAATCACTGTCCGAGCCTTTACATAATCCCGGTCTTAGCGGTACAATACGGTCGGAGGCGAAAATGAAGGTAATAATACTGGGATGCGGACGCATCGGCTCTACGCTGGCAAGATCGCTCTTCCGAGAGGGCAATGACGTCACCATCATTGATAAGAAGAGCGAGGCTTTCAGCCGGCTGGGGCCGGATTTCGGCGGCGCGATGGTCGTCGGCAACGGCGTTGACGACGCAGTGCTTCGAAAGGCCGGCATCGAGAAGGCTCAGGCATTTGTAGCGGTAACTAACGGCGATAACACCAACATCATGAGCGTGCAGATCGCAAAAGTCAAGTTCAACGTGCCGAAGGTGGTCACCAGAATCTACGACCCCATCCGCGCGTGCGCTTACAGGGAGCTTGGCATCGAGACGATTTGTACCACAATGATCGGCGCGCGGCTAATCAAGGACTATGTGATGGGTAACGATCTCGGTGATATCGGCCAGTACTGCGAACTGACTGACGACGAAGCGCACCTCTAGAGTAAGAGTGTCTCTTGTGGCGCGGATAGCGCCACTGGCGACGCGGCGGCCCATTCGGGCCTTTGGAGTAAGAGTAAGCAGTCATCTGGCCGTTCTGACCATTTGACCATCTGACCATTTCCCTGGTCACTCATCACGATTCCGAATAAGAGCAAGAGTAAGAGTGTCTCTTGTGGCGCGGATAGCGCCACTGGCGACGCGGCGGCCCATTCGGGCCTTTGGAGTAAGAGAATGGAGATTTCGCTATGTATGTTATAGTCGCAGGCGGCGGCAAAATCGGACACTACCTTTCACGCGCGCTGGTTGATGCAAATCACGAGGTACTGCTGGTCGAAAAAGACCGAGCGCGGGCCGCTTACCTGGCCGAAGACCTTGCCGACGCAGTGGCAGTCGGCGACGCGTGCGAAGTGCGAACCATGCGCGAGATCGGCATGGAGCGCGCAGACGTAGTTGTGGCCATAACCGGTGACGATGAGGACAACCTCGTCATATGCCAGATGGCCAAGCTGAAGTTTGATGTTCCCAGAGCCCTCGCGCGGGTCAACAACCCCGAGAACGAGGAATTGTTTAAGAAGCTCGGCATTGATACCACGGTCAGCAGCACAAAGATCATCTTCAACCTGATTGAGCAGCAGATTGAGACCAACGAGGTAATCCCGCTCGCGCCGCTTCAGAAGGGCAACATCGAGATCGTGGAAGTTGACCTCGGCCCCGGGTCACCGGTTGTCGGCAAGCGTGTGCCGCAGGTGGTTCTCCCGGATGGCGCGCTGATCATCTCAATCGTGCGCGACGGACATGCTATTCTGCCGAACATGGACGTGCAGTTCAAGGACGGCGACAGCGTGCTCGCCCTCGTCTCATCTGACAAGGAGACCGACCTCCGGGGCATCTTCGGCGCGGCGAGATGACACCGCATAGAGTAGGAATGGTCAGATGGTCAGATGGTCAGATGGTCGGATGGTCGGATGGTCGGATGGTTCATGGTTGATGCGGAACCTGAAACCTGAAACCCGGAACCCAGTGCCTAGCGCCTTCCACTAGTCCCATACCCTGAAGGATTTGTCCCACCCGGCACAAACAGCGTATGACTATCAACAGCTATTCTCAAAACTCTTGACTTTTGGACTACCCTGAGGTATCATTTCCATTAAGTTTAGGTAGGTCGAGGAGACAGGCGCATTCCTGTCCCTTCCTCCAGGGCTGCGTCCAGAGGCCGACAGTCCCTCAAAAGGAGCACATCAGGATGGTAGACAGACAGTTTTTGCTGAGCCCAAAGCAGATGCCCAGGAAATGGTACAACATAGCGGCCGACATTGGCCCAACTCCTCCGCCCCTGAATCCGGCAACTCAACAGCCGTGTGGACCGCAGGATTTGGCCGCCATTTTCCCGGACCCGATCATTATGCAGGAAGTCTCCACCGACAAGTGGATTGACATCCCTGAAGAGGTTCTAGATATCCTCGCGATGTGGCGCCCTACCCCGCTCTACCGCGCCACCAGGCTCGAAGCAGCGCTCGGCACCCCTGCCAAGATCTACTACAAGTATGAGGGAACCAGCCCGGCAGGCAGCCACAAGCCGAACACCGCCATTGCGCAAGCGTATTACAACAAGATATCCGGCGTGAAGCGCCTTGCCACCGAGACCGGCGCTGGTCAGTGGGGCTGCGCTCTTTCGCTGGCGACGCAGATGTTTGGCTTGGAATGCACCGTCTATATGGTGAAGGTCAGCTATCAGCAGAAGCCTTATCGCAAATCGCTCATTAACGCCTGGGGCGCTAACATCTTCGCCAGCCCCAGTGAGAATACCTCATACGGCCGCAAGGTTCTGGCGGAAGACCCGGACTGCCCCGGCAGCCTGGGTATCGCGATCAGTGAAGCGATTGAAGACACTGTCACCTCCAAGGACACAAAGTACGCCCTCGGAAGCGTCTCGAACCACGTGCTGCTGCACCAGACCATCATCGGCCAGGAAGCCAAGCTGCAGATGGAGATGGCAGGCGCGTATCCCGATGTGGTAATCGGCTGCGTAGGCGGCGGAAGCAACTTCGCCGGCATCGCGTTCCCGTACCTGGAAGACAAGATGAGCGGCAAGAGTCCGAACCTGCGCGCGGTGGCAGTCGAGCCTAAGTCCTGCGCATCACTCTCCACCGGCGAGTACCGGTATGACTTCGGCGACACCGCCCAGATGACCCCGCTGTTCATGATGTACACACTGGGCTGCGAGTTCGTGCCGCCGAGCATCCACGCAGGCGGCCTGCGATACCACGGCATGGCGCCGCTGGTAAGCCTGGCGTTCCACAAGAAACTGATCGAGGCGATGTCTTATCCGCAGACGGCCATCTTCCCGGCCGCCGTGCTGTTCGCCCGCACCGAAGGCATCGTGCCTGCGCCGGAGTCCTCCCACGCAATCAAATGCGCGATAGATGAAGCGCTGGCTGCCAAAGAGACGGGAGAGCCGAAGACCATTCTGTTCAACCTGAGCGGACACGGCCACTTCGATATGGGCGCATACGACATGTACTTCTCAGGCAAAATGACTGACGCAGGTTAGCCGCAAGCTACTTGCACAAGGACGGATTACGCCCGATAATAGAGGACGCTGGTCGCAACTTCGCCGGCGTCCTTTTTCCATGCCTAGACCAGGGAGATGGCGATAATGACCAGGTTACTCATCTTTATAATGACACCGCTGGCACTGCTCTTTTTCCAGTGCCGTGCATCCGCCGGTGTATTGATCGCCTATGATTTTGTTGATCACTTCGCCGATAGCACAGTGACCAATGCCTTGAGCGCTGCTCCAGGTTCGTCAACCGCTGGCGGCGTGAAGATGCGCGATATATTCCTTCATCCAACCAACAAGGAAGCCACCGCTCTATACAACATCGCGCTGCCGAAGATTGGTAAAGGCGACCAGCTTGTGTTGACGTTCAGCGCAGGTATCCGCGACGGAGTCCCGATGAACGACCCGGCGCACCCGTTCGACGGAGTGAAGTTCACACTAAGGATTGACGACAAGGGTGTCTTCACCACCAGCCTGGCCGAAACAAAATGGGTTAGTGATGCCGTTGATCTCGCGGCATATGCTGGGAAGAAGATTAAGATCGTCTTCGCCACGGACTGCATCAAGAACTCAAACTACGACTGGGCGGTCTGGGGCGAACCGAGAATACTGAAGCTCTCCAACAGCGTGCTGCCGAAAGGCAGGATGGAGACACAGACGGCCAAGGGTCTCGTCGTAGTCAGGTACATTGGAACGAACAGTGTCCATATCTCCCCGTCCGATCTGCCAAAGACGCACGCAGATCCCAACGAGATCGCCGCCTTTGTAAACTCCCACAGCGTCACATGGAGTTCCAAAGGAGACTTCGGCCCCCAGCAGCTGGCCGTGATACCTTTCGATTTTACAGCCCTGGGCGCCAGGGGAATTCGGCTTGCCATGACCGACTTGATCGGCCCAGTCGAAGTGTACGAATACGATCCGCAACTGGAAATAGCCAGCTTTGGACCGGTGAAAGCATTAGCGCTAGCGGATAGTCCGACGACCATGAGTTGCGTAATCAATAATACGGGCGAGGGCGTCCTGCATCAGTCTGCCGATGCGATTGCCACCATTACCGGTATGCCCGGAGCAACTCAGTCGCTCGGTGAGATTAACCCGGGTGCTGAAAAGACCATTACCTGGACTGATATTACGCTGCCAACTGGAACCGCCAAAGCATCGGTAGCAGTAACCGGGCAGGGCATCAAAAAGCTTACAGCCGAATGGGCCGGGGAGGTGGTCAAAGCTCCCGCAGCAATGCCTGCTGAAGTGGACAAACCGGAGGCGGTGCGATTGGCGGACGGCGCTGTGCTGCTCCAAAAGCCGGGACTTCGCATGGCCTTCCTTAACGGCACAAACGGTTTTGCAGGATGGATCGCCTACATCTTAGAAGACGGCAACTGGAAACCTGCGGCATCCGGTAGCATGAGCAAAGTCGTGGACGTATCGCGCGACACCCACATGATCTATCCGAAAGACGCGAGACTTATCAATCTGCCCGGCAAGCCGCCAATGGTTCGTTTCACGGCTGATAAACTAATTGGCAAGGCTCCCTGCCACTTCGAGTGGCTCTACTCCATGACCGACAACGGCGTGGATATGACTCATACAATGAAGACATCAGCACCCTTGGATATCCGGCATTTCTCCGGCCCAATGGTATACGCAGGTGATCTTGGATTCGGCAAAACGAAGGATGAAGGTCTCTTTCCCGGTCTTGAGTATCTCAACGCCGAGTCGTCATCAGGCGTCGAGAACGCTCATCCGCCGTTTAACCTGCGAACCGTCCCGCATCCAAACAAGGTGACAATCCCGCTGATGGCAGTCCGCAAAGGTGGTTTGTTATTGTCATTAGAGTGGGATCCGCTACAGAAGTGGGATGGCGCAAATGACCGTCCGTCTGCGATATTTGCGTCGCCAAACTTCATTGACGGCCAAGACAATCATAAAATGGGACTATTTGCGCCATCTATACCGAAATGGGTGACGGAGAATCAGCAGATCGCCGCGAAACCATACACGCTGATAGCTGGAAAAACGCTGAAACTGACTGCGAAACTGATGGTCAGAACGGGCAGCAAAAGCGTGATTGATGCTGTTGACGGATGGATTGCCCGACACAAGCTGCCGGATCTGCCGCAGCCGCAAACCACTACTGAAGGATGGCTCAATCTCTGCGACGAGGCGTACTTCGGTGGTGCGTGGGATAACAAAGCAAAAGCATGGAAACACACCAACACCGGGCCGACATCATTCGACCCCATGATCGCAAACTATCTCTGGAATCGTGCCAACTATTACCTGGACCCTAAGCCTCAGAAGCGTCTAATGAATCTGGTAGGGCCTGCCATCGAGAAAGCAAAAGACAATCTGCCGCTGGAAGTAGCTCTGCTCAACGGAGACGTTGAGTCCGCACTGAACCGCATGAAGAATCGCGTGGCTGCCTCAATCGCCGTACAAACAGATGATGGATCATTCCCGTTCCAGCCTGACAAGGCGCATGAGGTTTTCGGCATACCTGGAGATACCTCATCCGGGTCAACCGCAATGCGATCCCTGGAGATTCTGCAGTACGCGCTGGTCACCGGTGACAAAACGGCGAGAGAGGCCGGACTGAAGGCGCTGGAATACCTTGATTCCCAGTCACGCCCGGAAGGCGCTCAGACATGGGAGCTGCAGTTGCATGTGCCGGACATCCTGGCTTCGTCCAAACTGGTTGACGCCTACCTCTACGGATATCAGCTTACTGACGACCCGAAGTATCTACAGAGAGCCGTCTACTGGGCAAAGACCGGACTACCTTTCGTCTACATGTGGAACGCGCCAGACCGTCCGGTGATGCGCTACGGCACAATACCGGTCTACGGTGTCACATGGTTCAACGGCCAACCGTGGTTCGGCATTATCGTCCAGTGGTGCGGATTGGACTACGCATCGGCGCTGGTCAGGCTATCGTACTTCGATACCAGCGTGCCGTGGATGAAGATTGCCGACGGAATACTACGTTGTGCGGTACAGCAGCAGGAATACATCAAGAAGAAGTACCCTGCCGACGCTGGGATGTACCCGGACGCTTTTAACGCGATGTCGGGCGAAGAAGCTTACCACTGGGACCTGAACCCCAGATATATCTCAAAGGTAGCAATGCAGGTTTTTGGTGCGGACGGATTCCCTCGCTCAGCCTCGATCACTGACACGAACGGCAACAGGTTGACACTCACTGCGCCCGCCAACATTGTAACCCTGAAACTGGAAGGCAAGACGCTCCGCGCCCGGATAGTGGAAGCGCCAAAAGCAACGCTGTACATGCTCTTATCCGGCGTGCATGAGCCAATAGGCGTGGGATTCTCTGACACGGACTTGAATGGATACGCCGACCTTGCTCCGCGGAACGAAGGTTTCAGATACATACCTGATCATGCTCTCACTGTACTGAAGATACACTCCAAGCCGGAGATGAATCTGAGTGTAGATCTGACAGATCATCTACAGTATCGGCCGCCGACACCGGACGTGGAGAAGACTCCACTGACAAAATAGCAAAATAGCAAAAATACCTGTTGACAATCGGCAATGCCGGTGCTATTCTTAGATTACGGACCGTGAAGCACGGTACGATGCCAAAGTGCATACCTTCAAGGAGGTGGTGGCTATATGATTCATAGTCAACGAGGTGACGCTGAGGGCTAGGTTTTAGCCTTCGGGTCATGAACTGACCGCTCGAGGCAGTTCACCTTCAGGATCGGGGCCCGCGTGAGCGGGCCCTTCATACTTGTTAGCTCAACCTGTGTACCCCCCACCTGCCCCAATGCACCCAAGAACCTATTTACAAGCGCGTTGATTTGTGGTACAATCTCCCAAATTATCGCTCATGTGCATTCTCTAAGCACTGGCTGCTCCCTGCTAGCCTGGATTATTCGTGGAACGAACAATCCAGGGCCTTCTGAGCATTATTCACTCTGTTCGTGAATAGTGCGGGCTTGGGCGCTCAGTGCTTATTATTATGGAGACCCGTAAGGAGTCCATGCATGGAACAAGAGAACGACATTGTCCTGACCGCCGATGGACACAGACGCATATCCGAAGAGCTTGAACACCTGCGAACCGTGCGCCGAAGAGAGGTCGCGGACCGTATCAGAGAGTCGAAGACCTTCGGCGAGTTCGCGGAGAATTCGGAGTATGAAGACGCCAAGAACGAGCAGGCTTTCGTGGAAGGCCGCGTGCTTGAGCTGAAGCTGGTGCTGCAGAACGCTTCCGTCCTCGCGCCTGAAGACATACCTACTGATGTCGTCGGTCTGGGATCAAAGGTGACCGTCCGCGACATGGATTCGAAAGAGCAGTGGGAGTATACTATCGTCGGCTCCATCGAGGCTGACCCTTCCGAGGACCGCATCTCGGATGAGTCTCCGGTAGGCGAATCTCTGATGGATCACAAGGTAGGCGATGTTGTGGAAGTCCGGGTCCCGGCGGGTAAAGCGAAATACAAAATCATCAAGATCAACAAGTAGACCGCCTGCCAAATTGAAGGAACGGCTGATATCAACAGCGTGTAGCAGGGTCGGCTATGCGCTGTTCTGTTTTTTGGAGGAACGAAGAAGTGATTGGTGACGAAAACGAACTGATTGAGCATAGACTCGGTAAGCTGAATGCGCTGAGGGCCATGGGGCTGGACCCTTTCGCCATAGAGCGCTACGACCGCACTGACATGGCGGGCGAGATTCTGGCCGACAGCGAAGGATACGGAGAGAAGGAAGTGTCCATCGCCGGTCGAATAGTGTCGCTGCGTCCCATGGGCAAGGCAGCCTTTGCGCACGTGGTTGATAGCTCAGGCCGAATACAAATCTACATCAAGTCCGATACCGTCGGCCCGGACGTGTACAAGCTGATCGAGCTAATGGATATCGGCGACATCGTAGGCGTGCGCGGCACCGTCGGCAAGACACGCACCGGTGAGACCACGGTTTTCGTCAGCGGCTTCCAGATCCTCGCGAAGTCCCTGCGTCCCCTACCCTTCGGCAAGCAGAAGGGCGAGCAGGAGTGGTACGGCCTGGAGGACGTGGACACACGCTACCGCCAGCGCTATGCCGACCTGATCGTGAACCCCGAGGTCATGGAGGTCATGCAGAAGCGCAGCCTCATCATCCGCGCCATACGCCAGTTCCTGGACGCGGAGGGCTTCATCGAGGTGGAGACACCGGTTCTGCAGGCAGTGGCAGGCGGCGCGGCGGCCAGACCGTTCACGACCCACTTCAATGCCCTTGACCATGACTTCCATCTCAGAATATCGCTGGAGCTTTACCTCAAGCGGCTGATCGTCGGCGGCTTCGAAAAGGTCTACGAGATGAGCCGTGTCTTCCGTAATGAGGGGCTGTCCACTCGACATAATCCCGAATTCACGCTCATGGAACTCTACCAGGCGTACACCGACCTGGAGGGCATGATGGACCTGGTGGAGCGGCTGTTCGGCCATATCTGCCAGACGCTTTACGGCGGACTCACGCTCACGTTCCAGGGCCAGACCATTGACTTCACCCCACCCTGGCCGCGCATCCCGCTGCTGGAAGGCATCGAGAAATACTCCGGCGTGAAGCCCGAGGAATTCGCGACTGTCGAGAGCGCGAAGTCGGCGGGCGAACGGCTCGGACTGCCGATGGAGAAAGAGAACTCGATAGGCGGAATCGTTGACAAGATTCACGAGAAGTTCCTTCAGCCGAAGCTGATTCAGCCGACTTTCATCACCGAGTTCCCGGTGGACATCTCCCCGCTCGCGAAGAAGGACCCGGCCAATCCGTCAATGACACGCCGGTTCGAGCCTTACATCGTCGGCCAGGAGTGCGGAAACGCCTTCTCCGAGATCAACGATCCGCTCGACCAGCGGGACCGGTTTGTCCAGCAGGCCAAGATGCGGGCGTCCGGCGACGACGAAGCGCATCCCATGGACGAGGACTTCCTGCGAGCGCTGGAATACGGCATGCCCCCGACCGGCGGGCTTGGTGTGGGCATTGACCGCATGGTGATGCTCTTCACCGACGCGCCGTCCATCCGCGACGTCATTCTGTTCCCGCAGATGAAGCCGGAAACCAAATAGGTCGCTCCATGATCTCCAACTCGTCGAATGGGCTTCAGCTTTTCCACTTCGGCAACCTGTCCGACCACCGAGGCGTTCGGCATTTCGTCACGTCTCGGGTTGGCGGATTCGGCGCTGCGCCTTTTGACTCCCTGAACCTGGGCTACAAGACGGCGGACGACCCGGCGAATGTCACCAGGAACCGACTGAAGCTTGCGGATACAGTCGGCATCCCCCTCAACGATTTCGTGCTCACCAAGCAGGTGCATGAAAACCGTGTGGCGGTCATAACGGCTGCGGACAAGGGACGCGGGGCCTTCGACTATGCGAGCGGTATGGATGAGACAGACGCGCTGGTCACCAATCAGCAGGACATCTGCCTGATGGTGCTTCTGGCGGACTGCACGCCCATTCTGCTGTACGATCCTGAGCAGCGTGTGGTCGCGGCGATTCACTCCGGCTGGAAGAGCACGGTGAAGCAGATCGCTCGCGAGACGGTAGACTGCATGGTTCAGACGTTTGGCTCGTCACCGACGGACATTTTGGCGGGGATCGGCCCGGCGATTGGCCCTTGCTGTTTCCAGGTCGGGCAAGAGGTAGTCAACGCCGTACATAAGGCACTCGGTAGCACGGACGGCTTGCTGAGTAAGGAAACCACGGACGGAAAGGTGCACCTTGACCTGTGGGAGACAAACCGTCGGCTGCTGTTGGCCTTGGGGATACCTGAGGAAAGCATCGAGGTTGCAGGAATATGTACGAAATGCCGCTCTGATCTGTTCTTCTCAGAACGCCATCACCCCGGCACAGGCCGCTTCGGCGCAGGTATCATGCTCCGCGACGAAATGTGCGCCTCATGCACCAACATGCACTGCACCCAGTGCCGTGAGTAGTTGGGAGCGCACGTGTCCTCACGTGCATCAATGGGAGCGCGGACGTCCTCGTCCGCATCTTTC
>JANYKG010000192.1 GCA_025358205.1 Armatimonadota bacterium | reverse complement strand
GTCAGACGCATACTATAGCTCATCAATTGTGCCAGCCGGCACCGGCGTGGCTATGAGCGGCGGATATGACCCACTGGCGGACATGATTACTAAAGCTCATGCGGTGGGTATGGAAGTCCACCCATGGATGGTAACATTCCGTATATGGACCTCAGACACCGCCCCGTCACATATGTCACCAGAACACGTCTGGTACACCCACGGCCCCGGTAACACTGATCCCGCACAGGACTGGACAATGCGTAGCGACACCGGAGCTTGGTCATACGGTGGAGTCTCCAACCTCGATCCTGGACATCCGGCCGTAGAAAACTATCTCATCAGCGTTTTCATGGAGATGGTGAACAGCTACGATATAGATGGTCTCAACCTGGACTACATCCGCTACCCTGCCACCAACTGGGGCTACAACGCAGTTGCAGTTCAGCGTTTCAACTCGGAGTATGGACGTAGCGGCAATCCAAACTCGGGCGATTCAACTTGGCAAGATTGGCGAAGAGATCAGGTCACCAATCTAGTCAAACGCCTTTATCTCGAAATCAAGGCAGCAAAACCATGGGTCAAACTCAGCGCAGATGTCTGGAACTCCTGGAGCAGCGGTAACACTGCCTACTTCCAGGATTGGAACAAGTGGATGCAGAACCATTGGGTGGACTTCGTTCACCCAATGTCTTACACATCAAGCAACTCTACCTATAATAGCTGGTTGGATGACTACCAGGGCAGGCAGTACGGCAGACACGTTTACCCACTGATAGACGAGTCAAATGATATCAATGGTAACGTTATACCGCAGATTAACCTGGTTCGTTCACACGGATTCTCCGGGCTGGGTCTCTATGCATACAACTCAATCCCGAATAGGCCGGCGCTCCAAAGTGCGCTGGTCTCCGGCCCGTTTCCTACCTTCGTAAACACACCGGGCATGCCGTGGCTCGATACACCCAACTTAGGCTATATCAAGGGGTTTGTAAAAGATCAAAATGGCAACCCGGTTTATCCGGCTACAGTTTCCATTCTCAGCCCAAGCGCAACGACTAAGAACACTGGCACGGGTTTCTACGGTTTTGTTGACGTAAGTACCGGCGCTCGCACCGTGCGCGCCACCGCTTCTGGGTACAATACAGTTGATACGCCCGTTACAATAACAGCGGGACAAGTATCGGACGTCAACATCACTCTCACCGCCCACACCACGCCTCCGGTGATCACCAGTGTTCACACAGCCAACGTTCAGGCCTCCAATGTTCAGATACTGTGGAATACTGATGAGGCATCCACCAGCCAGGTAGACTATGGCAAGACCACGGCATACGGCAGCACGACGTCCGAAGATATGCTGCGCGTCGTAGCTCATACAGTTCAGTTGGTAGGATTGGAAGCGAGCACGCTTTACCATTACAGAGTGCGATCCTATGACGTGGTGCGAAATGTGAGTGTTTCCAGCGACTACACATTCACAACCGGCGCCAGGGATGTGGTCGCCGATATCTACACGTACAGCAGTTCAGGATCGCCTTATTTCGTGCTCACTGGGGCATGGAGCACCGTCTCAGGCTACTACTACACCTCCGGCGCGGTCGGTGGGAAGTTAGCCACATGGCGGCCGAATATAATCGTCTCCGGCAACTACGACGTCTATGCGCGATGGGTCGCTGGCAGCAACCGCACCACCGTAGCTCCATACAAGATTGCCTGGAATGGTGGCTCCGAGACCGTAACCGTCAACCAGCAGATTAACAATGGAATCTTCCAGCTTCTCAAAACCACGGTGCCGTTCGCGCTTGGTTATAATAGCGCCTACGTCGAACTCAGCAACAACGGGGTGTCGTCCACTCAGAACGTAATAGCAGACGCCGTCAAGCTCGTGTACTCCACCGACCAGCCGCCAACGCCGCCGTCAAATGTTACTGCAGCGGCGTTGTCAACCAATCAATTATATGTTACCTGGAATGCATCAACCGACCCTGGCGGCAGTGTGTCGGGGTACCGAATATTCAAAAACGGTGTCCAGAAAGCTGACATCACCACCACTTGGTACAATGACACGGCGGTCAACAAGAACTCGGTCTACAGCTACTACATCAAGGCATATGACAATGTGGGCAACCTTTCCGACGCCAGCGCTACAGTGACTCGGTATACGATGTCCGTGCCACCGGATGCCGCAAGCGTAACGTGCGACAAAGCAGTCAATACGTGGCAGACCGCCCCGGCATTCAAGTTCACATCCACCAACGGATTTGGCCCCATGAAGGTGACCTACTATCGGTATGCGTTTACGGATGATGACAACCATGCTTGGACTGGGACCGAAACCCAGTGGAGCAACGGATTCCTCAACCTGACCGCACCGAGCGCCGGATACTGGTTCCTCCATGTCAAGGGCTACAACGGCGATGGAGTGGAGAACGGTGAATGCACTTACGGCCCGTACCTGTATGACGGTTCGGCCCCTGTAGTGTCAAACTTGCTTGATGACGGCATGTACACAAATGCGGCCGGTCAACTTCATGCATCCTGGACCGGCGACGATCCGGACTCCGGTGTGGCCGAATACCAGTACGCAATCGGCACTACCCAAGGCGGCACGGATATACGCGGATGGACCAGTACGACAACAACACCCTCGGTCACGACCACCGGACTGACTCTTGCAGCCAACACGAAATACTACTTCACAGTCAAGGCGCGCAACGGAGCGGGCACGTGGTCCAGTCCGATAAACTCGGATGGAATTACCGCGGCGTTGGCTGTAGATTCAATTCTTACAGCAAAATCTCATAGTGACGGTGACGCTTTGATGCTCACGGATAGAGTTGTAAGTGCGAATCTTGGATCTGTGTGCTACATGTGCGATAGTGAAACCGACGAACGCACTTCTGGAATCAGGGTTGACGGGGCCTGCACTGAAGGTCACAAGAGAAATGTGTCCGGTATCCTTCGATCCGTCAATGGCGAGTGGGTGATCCAGAATCCCGAGTTTGGTACAGAATCCAGCGCAGGCATACTTGTCCCGATCTTCATGATCGGCAAGGCTGTCGGAGGAGAGTCGTTGAACTCCACACCGGGGATTACGAACGGCTCGGGCACACAGAACATCGGCGTGCTGGTGACCATCGTCGGAAAAGTGGAGAACCCCGGCACAGGCTACTTCATGCTGAACGACGGTTCCATTCCGATCAAGGTCAGCACGGCAAGGTTGACCACGATTCCAGGAGTCGGGCAGTTCGTGAAGGTGACGGGTATAGTCTCTACGGAGAAATCCGGCGCAGTAGTCACCCCCATCATCCTTCCGAGGGCCGACACAGACGTGCCGCAGCCGTGGCATTAGAGTAGTGAATCCAGTTAGAGAATAACTCCGAAGGCGTCCGCCGCGGCGGACGCCTTCTTTTCGTGTCAGGAGGTGGCGTTCCGGCGGTCGCGCTCGATCAATACCAGCAGTATCGAGATATCGGCGGGTGTCAGCCCCGGTATGCGCGCAGCTTGGCCGATAGACGCAGGCCTCACGCGGGCGAGCTTCTCGCGGCCTTCTCTGGAAATCGCGGTCGCCGAGCTGTAGTCGAAATCCTCCGGCAGGCGCAGCGCTTCCATCCGCTTGTGCTTGTCCACCCGCGCGGTCTCTCGGCTGATGTATCCCGCGTACTTAACCTGAATCTCCACCTGCTCCGTCACATCGTCCGGCAGGGCGCAGGGCGGGGCGCTCATCTCGGCGATCTGCGCATACCCCACTCCGGGCCGACGCAGCATGTCCGCCAGCAGGGTTCGGCGCTCGTCACCGTCATCGGCCAAAGTCCCGGCCACACGCGCCATCTCAGTATCAATGAGCGCCGACCTCCGCTGGTACGTCGCCCATCGCTCGTCACTCACCAACCCGATCTCACGGCCCACCGGTGTCAGCCTCAAGTCCGCGTTGTCCTGCCGAAGTAGCAGCCGGTATTCCGCGCGCGAGGTGAGCAGCCTGTACGGATCGTCCACACCCTTAGTCACTAGATCGTCTATCATCACCCCGATATATGCCTGCGCCCTGTCAAGCGCCAGCGGATCCCTGCCCTGCCGACTCAACGCCGCGTTGATTCCCGCCATCAGCCCTTGTGCCGCCGCCTCCTCGTACCCGGACGTACCGTTGATCTGCCCCGCAAAAAAGAGACCGTACACCAGCTTCGTCTCCAGGCTCGGCTTCAGTTGGGTCGGCGGCGCGAAGTCATACTCCACCGCGTATCCTGGGCGTATCATCCGCACGTTCTCAAGCCCAGGCATGGTGCGCAGGAACTCAAGCTGCACTTCTTCCGGCAGGCTCGTGGACATCCCCTGCACGTAGATCTCGTTCGTGTGCCAGCCCTCCTGCTCCAGGAACGCCTGATGCCGCTCCTTGTCCGGGAACTTCACGAGCTTGTCTTCTATGGACGGACAGTAGCGCGGCCCCACGCCCTCGATCCGCCCGGAGTACATGGCCGACCGATGGAGGTTCTTCAGTATCACGTCCTTGGTATCATCCGTCGTCCATGTCAGCCAGCACGGCAAAAGCCCCTCGCGCTTCTCACGGGGTGAGAGGAACGAGAATGCCATCGGGCGCTGATCGGACGGCTGGAGTTCGGTCTTGGAGAGGTCAATGCTGTTCTTGTCCACACGCGGGGTGGTGCCGGTCTTCAGCCTGCCAAGTTCGAAGCCGATTGACCTGAGCGACTCGGACAGCTTGTTCGAGGGGAACTCCCCTGCCCTGCCCGCCTCGTAGGTCAGCTCGCCGATGTGGATCAGCCCGCGCAGGAATGTGCCTGTGGTCAGGATAACCGCCGGAGCGTGGTACTCGATGCCGGTCTGAACGCGCACACCGGTCACCCGGTCGCCAGTGAGGAGTATCTCCTCGACCATTGCCTGCTTGAAGTCCAAGCCGTCCTGCGCGTCCAGCACGTGGCGCATGTTGTCCTTGTAGAGCTTCTTATCGGCCTGGGCGCGCAGTGCCTGAACCGCGGGGCCTTTGCCGGTGTTGAGCATGCGGATATGGGTGTAGGAGGCGTCGGTGGTCAGCGCCATCTGACCGCCCAGCGCATCAATCTCGTGGACCAGGTGCCCCTTCGCCGGGCCGCCTATGCTGCAGTTGCACGGCATCAGCGCCGCAGTGTCAGCGTTTATGGTGAGGAGGAGCACCCGGCTGCCCATGCGAGCCGCCGCCAACGCAGCCTCGCAGCCCGCGTGCCCTGCCCCGACTACTATAATATCGTACTGATATGTGTTGACCATCGTTGGGCTATTATACCATGCCGGGGGAGCATGGGGGTATGGGCGTGTGGGAGGAGCGAACATCGAACACTGAACTCTCAACGTCCAACATCGAACACGGGTGGAAAGGCCAGCCGCCGATGTACGCGGATAAACGCAGATGAGAGGGAGATGGTCGTCAAGGAAATGGTCAGATGGTCAGGAAAATGGTTAATGGCTGATAGTCGCACAGGCACGGGCAAATTCATGCCGATATGTGCGCGAATGGCACGATTCTTGCAGGTATAGTTGTCAGGGATTGCTCGACAACAGGGCAAACGATGCGATAAGTCACTTTCCCTGTGGCATCGTGAACAAACACGAGAATCCAAAGGAGGTTGGGACAATGAAAGCTACCGTTAAGTATTTTGTGTGCGCAGTGTTGCTTGTGGTTCTAGGTTCCGCGGCTTCGGCCAGCATGATTGGGTATGTGAACCCGCCGCCGTTCGAAGCGCAGAGAACGATGTTCTGGGACTTCTCGCAGGGCAGTTGGCAGACACCGTACACGCTCGTCGGCCCCACTTGGGACACCGGCGACTGGACGTGCGACGACGTCACCTTTTCGAGCAACCTGCAGTGGTTCGGCACGAACGATCATTGGGCTGGACGTTTCGGGATGATCGGGTTGGACAACACCAACGGCGAGACCGGGCAGACCATTTGGTTCAAAATGCACATCAACAACTACACGACGCCAAACCCCGTGAAGAAGGTGTGGTTCGAGGGGACGCTGACCACGTGGGGCGGCTCTGAGGGAGCGGTCATCCCAGGTGTGCCCGAGGGATCGTCGTTCTGGGTAACGAATGAGCACGACCAACCCGTGGACGGTGGCATCCTCGTGAACGGGCTGTGGAGCATCCACCCGAACCCTACGTGGGAAGAGATAACGTGGACATGCTACGTCCCCGCAGGGGGCGGATGCCTGGTGGACAGCGTGTTCACGAGCACCGCGTGCGTGCCTGAGCCGTCTGCCCTCGTGGCATTTGCAACCGGACTGTTCGGACTCTGCGGCGTGGTTGCGAAACGACGAAGATAAGAACCAAGGAACAGGAAAAGGTTAAAACATAACTGAAGAGGGCCATCCGCGCAATACGGGTGGCCCTCTTCACGTGTACGGCGCTTCGGCTTACTAACCAGCGGCCATCATCTGCCTGATATCGTCATCCGGTTCGGTGATCAGCTTGATGTCGTAGTTGTCCACCAGCACATTCAGGATATCCTCGTTCACCCACGCAGGTGCGATCGGGCCGAGGTAGATGCCCTTGATGCCGAGCGCGAGCAGCGTCCACAGAATAGCCACAGCCTTCTGCTCCATCCAGCTCACCACCAGCGTCAGCGGCAGGTCGTTCACACCCACGCCGAACAAGTCAGCGAGCGCCGAAGCGATCTCGATAGCGACGATTGCGTCATTGCACTGGCCTAGGTCGAGCAGTCTGGGAACGCCCTCGATGCTGCCCAGGTCCAGATCGTTGAAGCGGAACTTGCCGCATGCAAGGGTGAGGATAACCGTGTCCGCCGGCAGCTTCTGCACAAACTGGCGGTAGTATTCGTTGCTCTTCTTCAGGGGCGCATCGCACCCGCCAACCAGGAAGAACCGCTTGATCTTGCCCGCGGTCACGAGTTCCTTGATCTTTCCTGCCAGTGAGAGCACCACGCCCGAGGAGAACCCGGTTGTGAGCGTGGTCTCGCCCGGCGCATCCGGCAGTTCCGGCAGCGACTTCGCCTTCGCGATGACGGCGGAGTAGTCGTACCCGTCAATGTGCGGCACACCCGGCAGACCGACCGGCCCGGCGGTGAATAGGCGGTCCGAGTAGTCGTCCTTCGGCAGCAGCACGCAGTTCGTGGTGACCAGAATGGCAAGCGAGTGCTGGGCGAATAGCTGCTTCTGGTCCCACCATGCCGAACCCAGGTTGCCGACCAGGTGCTTGTACTTCTTCAGGCCGGGATAGCCGTGCGCGGGAAGCATCTCGGAATGGGTGTAGACGTTGACGCCCGTGCCCTCGGTCTGCTTCAGCAGTTCCTCCAGCATCTTCAGGTCGTGCCCGGTGACAAGGATTCCGTGGCCCTTCACGGTTCCGGTCTGCACAACTGTCGGCACGGGTTCGCCGAACGCCTCGATGTGCGCCTGCTTCAGCATCTTCATGGCCTTGAGGTTCATCTGCCCGGCCTTGAGCGCGAGGGCGACAAAGTCACCTGCATTGAAGTTCACGTTGGTAAGCGAGGAATACAGGCCATCCGCGAGGAAAGCGTCTACCTCGGGGTCGCTCTTGCCGAATGCCCTTGCGTGGTGGGCGTAGGCGGAGATGCCCTTCATTGCGAAAGTCAGATTGTCCTGAAGTTTGGCGACGGTCGGCGGTTTGCCGCACACGCCTTTCATGGTGCATCCCGTGCCGCGCACCGTCTGCGAGCACTGGTAGCAGAACATATCGAGTGTTCCCGTTTCAGTCATTTCACAGCCTCCTTGGTGTATTATCATCGAAAACAAGTCCGCATTATCCACGAACAACGTGAAAAATGCTCTGAAGGCCCTGGATTATTCAGTTCACGAATAATCCAGGCTGGTTCGTCTTCTATTGTATAATACCCCGATACGGCGTCGCTGTGCTTGATCTGGGTCAAGAAAACAAAATAGTTTGGAGAACATGCAACCATTTGTTTGACAAAGGTTGGGCGCGGCGTTAGAATTCTGCATTGAGATACGCGAGGATATTCTTTGATGAACCTGGCTGACGCCACTGCGAGAATCGAATACCTGAAGCAGCAAATCAACTTCCACAACCACAGGTACTACGTGCTGGACGACCCTGAAGTATCGGATGCCGAGTACGATGCGTTGATGCGCGAGCTGATGGAGTTAGAGGGTGTGTACCCTGATCTGGTGACGCCGGACTCGCCGACTCAACGAGTGGGAGCCGCGCCGTCCGCCGGGTTTGAGTCGTATGCGCACAGGTTGCCGATGCTGAGTCTTTCCAACGCGTTCAGCGAGGATGAATTGTCGGCGTTCGACGCGCGGGTGAAGCGAATGCTGGACCTGGCGCCGGATGCAGGCGTGGAGTATGTGGCAGAATTGAAGATTGACGGGCTGGCGATGTCGTTGACCTACGAGGACGGTACGTTCATTCGTGGGGCGACGCGTGGGGACGGGTATTCGGGCGAGGACATCACTTCCAACCTGAGAACGATTCGGGCGATACCGACGAGACTGATGCTGAGGGATCAAGGGATGAAGGGATCAAGGGACCGAGAGGAACCGGAGCTAACACTGTTTCCAATCGCTCAGCTCTCATCGCTCAACGCTCAACTGCTCCCCGATGTCATCGAAGTGCGCGGCGAGGTGTACCTGACACTGGACGAGTTTCAGCGCATCAACCAGCAGCGCGAGGAAACCGGGGAGCCGGTGTTTGCGAACCCACGAAACGCGGCGGCGGGATCAGTGCGGCAGCTTGACCCCGCGATCACGGCTAAGCGCAGGCTGGACATGTTCGTCTATGGGATTGGCTTTCTAGCGGGTGCGGACTTCAGCACGCACTGGGACGTCCTCCAGACGCTGAGGGCATGGGGGTTCAAGGTCAACCCGAACATCCGCAGATGCGCTGGTATGAACGACGTGCTGGAGTACGTACACGAGTGGACGGAGAAGCGCGACACGCTGAACTACGACATTGACGGCATAGTGGTGAAGGTGAACTCACTGGCGCTGCAGGACCGCTTGGGTTTCGTCGCGCGGAGTCCGAGATGGGCGACCGCGTACAAGTTCGCACCCACTCAGGCGACCACGGTGATATGCGATATCATTGTCCAGGTCGGCAGAACGGGTGCGCTCACTCCGGTTGCCGACATGGAGCCGGTGGAAGTCGGCGGGGTGACGGTAAGCCGCGCGACCCTGCACAACGAGGACGAGATCAGGCGCAAGGAGATCATGATCGGCGATACGGTGGTCATCCAGCGCGCGGGTGATGTGATACCCGAGGTCGTGCGGGTCATCAAGGAAGAGCGAAAAGGCGGCGAGAAGGAGTTCACGATGCCCACGACCTGCCCGGTCTGCGGCGGCACGGTGGAGCGGCCCGAAGGTGAGGCAGTGACCAGGTGCGTGAACATCGCCTGCCCCGCGCAGATCAAGGCGAGGATCGGGCACTTCGCGAGCCGAACAGCGATGGACATCGAGGGAGTCGGCCCGGCGCAGGTGGAGCAACTGGTGGAGACCGGGCTGGTGCATGACCCCGGCGACCTCTATGCTCTGCATGTTGACCAACTGCTGACGCTGGACAGGATGGGCGATAAGCTGGCGAAGAAGATACTGGCCCACATCGCGGGGAGCAAGGACGCGACACTGCCTCGGCTGGTGTATGGGCTGGGCATCAGGCACGTCGGCGAGCACGTGGCGCAGGTGCTTGCCGAGCATTTCGGTTCACTGGACGCAATCCAGGCGGCGACAGAGGACGAACTGAGCCGGGCGCCGGAGATCGGGCCGGTGATCGCGCACAGCATCGCCGATTTCTTCGCCGAGCCGCGAAACTGCGCGGTGTTGGACAAGCTGCGCGCGGTGGGCCTCACACCCACGGTGCAAAAGCGTGAGGCGGCCAAGGGATTCGACGGCAAGACCTTCGTGTTCACCGGCACGCTGACCCAGTTCAAGCGCGAAGAAGCTGAGGAAAAGGTGAGGCTGCTCGGCGGACGTGCGGCATTGAGCGTGAGCAAGAAGACAGACTACGTGGTCGCGGGCGAAGAGGCCGGATCGAAGCTGACAAAGGCGCGCGAGTTGGGCGTGACGGTACTCAGCGAAGACGAGTTCATAGGGATGCTGCCCTGATGCCAAACATTCGTGCGCGTCAAGCGGTCTCGGCGTGGTGGCCTGCGGTCGCCTACATGGGATTCATCTTCTGGCTGTCCGCGCAGTCGTCACTGCCTACCCCACCGGGTTTGCTGGGTTGGGACAAGCTGCAGCACTCGCTGGCCTATATGGTGATGGGGCTGCTGCTTATCAGAGCGAGCAGAGGTTCGCGCATGATGTGGGTACAAACACTAGTGATAGGCACGTTGTACGGTGCGTCCGACGAGTGGCACCAGAGCTTCGTACCTGGGCGAACGATGAGCGGCCACGATTGGCTGGCGGATATCATTGGGCTATTGACCGCACTGGCGATCTACTATATCTACGCACGAATCCGCACGAATGGAGGAAATAGGAATGACTGATTCCGACGAGGAAAAAGGCTTTGAGGTTGTGGACAAACGAAAGGTGACGATGGACGAGGAGGGCGAAATTCACACCCACCCGGAGAACGAGACAGAAGTCGAGCAGGCGGCTGAGGAGGAAGGCCCCGATCTGAGCGGACTGCCGCCGGTAGATATCCTCTCGCTTATACGGTACTTCATGAGCATGCTGAGCGCGCAGTCCTGGCAGTGGATGGGGCTGGTGAAGAACCCCGCGACCGGCAACATCGAGCAGGATCTGGACCAGGCGAAGACGGCGATTGACACAATTGCGGCGATGGTGCAAGTGCTGGAACCCAAGGTAACCCAGGCCGAGAGAGACGAGCTTCAGCGCCTGCTCAGCGACCTGCGGATCAACTTTGTGCAGCAGAGTTCGCGCAACTGACTTCTCAAACAGGAGATACAATGGATCAGATTTGGGCGCCCTGGCGCATGCAGTACATCAACACGGCTGACAAGGTGGAGGGGTGCATCTTCTGCACGTTCCCGGCACAGGACGCCGATAGGGACAACCTGATTCTGCACAGGGCTGAGAAGTGCTTTGTGATGCTGAACAACTTCCCGTACAACCCCGGCCACATGATGGTTGTGCCGTACACGCACACCGCTGATATGTACGAGCTTGGTGACGATGAGCTTCTGGATGTACAGCGGACGGTGCGGTTTATGGTCAAGGTTCTCACTGAAACCATGCATCCCGAGGGTTTCAACCTCGGCGTGAACCTGGGGCGAACCGCCGGAGCGGGGATAGTTGACCACATGCACTGGCACATCGTCCCACGCTGGAACGGCGACACGAACTTCATGCCGGTGCTGGCTGACACGAAGGTGCTGCCGGAGAGTCTTTCGGCGACCTACGATAAGCTGAAGGCGAAGATCGAAGAGCTGGAGGGTTGACTTGTCGGACATAGTGGAACGAATAGAGGCGCTGAAGACCGAGGCGTCAACGTGCAGACTGTGCGGGCTGTGCGAGAACAGGCAGAACGTAGTCTTCGGCGAAGGCAACCCCGAGACGCCGCTGGTGATAGTGGGCGAAGGACCAGGCGCGAATGAGGACGCCACCGGTAGGCCGTTTGTCGGGCGCGCGGGTCAACTGCTGGATGCGGCGCTGCTGGAGAACGGCATCACCCGCAAACACGTCTACATCTGCAACACCGTGAAGTGCCGACCAACCTCCATCGAAAACGGCAGCGTGCGAAACAGGCCGCCCTCACCCGACGAGATGGCCACCTGCCTGCCGTGGCTGACGAAACAGCTTGAGATCATCAAACCGCGGGTCATCCTCTGCCTGGGCGCGCCGTCCGCCAACACGATCATCCACACGGACTTTCGTATAACCAAGGAGCGCGGCCAGTTCTTCGACACGCCCTACGCGGAGAAGGCCATTGCGGCGTTTCACCCGTCGTACGTGTTACGGTTGGAATCGCAGACAGACAAGTCCGCGCGCGCCTCACTGGTGGCCGACATAAACGCCGCCCGCTTGAAAGTGATCGAGTTGAAGAAGGAACGCGCTAGTCAGTGAATTCCGCCTAGATTACCGGATGCTGGGGCGGCGTAAATCTAGTCAATATACTAGTTGACTTTCGTTCGGATTAGTAGGACAATGTACTCGGAGGTGTTGTGAGATGGCGCATCATAAATTGATCGGCGAGATTCTGGTGGAGATGGGGCTTGCGTCGCGCGAGATAATCGTGGATTGCCTGAACAAGCAGACCGAGATCCACCGCTGCGGCCTTGATCCGATGCCTCTCGGTACACTGATGGTAAAGACCGGCACACTGAGCATTGACCAACTGGAACGCGCGCTTCAGAAACAGACAAAGTACCGCCTGCCGAGCTGAACCGCGATCCTCATAGCCATTATTGAATCACGAAGGCCTGTGCATAACTAGCGCAGGCCTTTTGGCATGTCTCTACTTTCCCACTGCGATAACGGCGGACTCCGCTGGGGCATTCCATGCGGTGGCGGTAAACTCCAACTGAGAGCCGACCGGTTGAATAAGCCCCGGTTTCACGTACTCGTAGAACGGCTGAATACTCCGGTCTATCTCGAACGTCACTCGCTTTGACTCGCCGGGCATCAAGAAGAAGTAGTTGTCATCGCATACATAGCGGCAGTCGGCGTTGGTGATCTCTATGCCGGTGTGGAAAGCCGGTTTGTCGCCGATGTTGGTGACCTCCAGAACGGCCTTCGCGCACCGTTGCGTGCCTGACGGGAGGTAGTCCTTGCCTGAGAAGCTGACGCGCGTGGTGACCGGCGTAATACTGAGCTTGGTCGGCGCTTTCTTCAGGTCGGTAAGCCACGGCCCGTCGTCTCGGCGAACATACACATCGCTGATGAGCTTGGCGCGCTCCGAGCTAATCCAGATCGGGTAGACTGAGCGGGAGACCAGTTCGCCACTCTCATTCCTGAGCGACACGCTGACCAAAGCCACCTGATTGGGCATGGACGACGGGATATCCCATGTAAACGTCCCTAGCGGCAGAGAGGCCGGGCCGCTTGCCATCCCATCCAACTTCATGATTCCCTCATGCACGAGGTCAAGCTTCGAGTCGAAGACCTGCACCTGGGCGGAGTGCGCGCCAATCGAGTGGTTCAGATCGCTTGCCACGAACACGTGCCCCTGGAACTGGTCGCCCGGTTGATAGATCTTCGGAAATGCGTTCAGCGGGACGACCGGGGTCTTGATAACTTCACTGGGCGCGTACTGCATCAACACATGCAGCGGGGCCTGCGCGCGCTTGTAGTAGTAGGCGCTGGGCAGCACGACGCCATAGTAGTCCACCGGCCCGTAGATGATGGACATGGGCCAGATCGGCGCATAATCCCACGAGGCGTAGAGGCTGGGATGCGGCCAGCGGGAGCGGAAGGTCTCTACCGTGTAACTCGCTGTGTATCCGCCGTAGACCTGAGAAACCTGGAATGCCTCGTCCATAGTGCTAGGGACGCCGACGAGCAGCCACTGCGGCAGCAGGACGGTCAGGTCACCCGGCCAACCCCACCCTTCGCACCGCCCGGTAAGAGCCGTGTGGAAGAGGAACGCCCCTCGGCGAGAGTTGTCCCAGCCATCCAGTTTGTCAGGCGGCAGAAGCGAGGCCAGGTTCTCCTTGGTTGTGGGAGGCCAGCGCTTAACGTCCGCCTCGGGCAGGAACATCTTGAGAGACCTTTTACTCAGGATATTCGCGTCGAAAGCGCCACCATATTCCGTGCATGCGGCAGGACTGAGGCCTCCGTATCCGCCGCTCTCATCGTTGTAGTGCGGGTCGTTCACGTACTGCGCCGCACGGGCAAACAGCCGCGTCCCGTCGTACTTGGCGACGGATTCCTCGAACATGTCCACGATCATCTTGTTGTCATCGGTCGTGGAGTCGGGGTTGAACTCATTGCCGCCGCACCAGTAGATGAGCGAAGGCCGGTTTCGCAGCCGCAGGATGGACTGCACGGTTTGGGCGCGCCAGACATCGGGGCTCTCGCCCGAGATGCTCATGTTGGAGACCATGAACTCCTGCCAGACCATCATGCCCATGCGGTCGCAAAGGTTGTAGAACTCGTCGGTCGCGATGATGCCGGAGCCATGTACCCGTATGAAGTTGAAGTTCAGGTTCTGAGCGGCCTTGATGAACCAGGCGTCCTTGCGGTCATGGAACCGGTAGATTTGATCGTGGCACCCGAAGCCGCCCGCGCCGCGCATGGAGATCAGCGTGCCGTTGACCTTGCACATAAATCGGCTGTTCACATCCGATTCCAGGCCGGGGTTGGCGTCGAACTCCAGTGTGCGGATGCCGAAAGTGGTGGAGATGCTGTCCGAAGCCTCCTCGTGTACCCTCGCGCTGAGCGTGAGGCGATAGAGGTTCGGATCGCCCATCCCGTGAGGCCACCAGAGCCTGGGGTTCGCGACCCGCACCCTGCACCTTATTGTCTGCCCGCCCTTCGCAAGCGTCACGGGAACTGAGAAGCGTTGCTCTTCTTCCTTGAAGTTCTCTCCTGCGATCATGCCGATGACCAGCGCCTGCTTCGCGCCGCCCGGGTCGAACACATCCGCAGTGACCTCCAGTACCGCTTCCTTGTCGCTGATGCTGAGCGTCTTCACGAAGGGATTCTCAAGCCGCACCGGGCCGGTTGCCACCAGCCTGACCCCCCGCCAGATTCCTCGCGGGCTGATGTCCGTCTGGTAGTGCCACTTCATGAAGATGTAGCCCTTGAAGACCTTGCCCGGTTCATCCGTTCCGCCGGGATGTATCTGCACCAAGACTTCGTTCGGCTTGCCGAAGCGAATGAGCGGTGTCACATCATACACCGGGCCGCCGTACATCCCCTCGTGATCGCCGAGGAAATGGCCGTTGATCCAGACGCTTGCGTTGTAGTCCACGCCGTCGAACCCTAGCTTTATCTTCTTGCCGGACCAGTCCTTGGGTATCACCACAGACTTCTTGAACCACCAGTCCATCTTCTCGGTCCAGAGCGACTTGCCGGCGTTCTGGTCCCAATATGGGTCCTCGATGACACCGGCCTCCAGCAGCCCGGAGCGGACCGATCCCGGCACGGAGACATCATGCCACTGCCAGCCCTTCATGTCGGGATACGCACGCGGCTTGCCGGAACCGATGGGGTTCGCGTCGGTATCGCGACCGGCCATCAGCCACTTGCCGGTGAGGTCAATCTGCTGACCATCCGAAGTACGAGCTTGAAGACGCTCTTCATTACTAAGGAATATCGCTCCCGACTCAGCCGATGCGAGGTTCTTCATTGGAAATCCTCCTGCGGACGCGGATGGCAAGACCATCCCGCAGAGTAGTGATAACACAAAAAGGGCTACAAATGTATTCGCTCGAAGGTTCATCCTGGAGTGTTCTCGCATACGTGGTCGGTATTCCTCCCTCAGCGCTAGTGATAGGCTTTCGGGTCGTCGGCCACCTCTCGGACAGCCCATTTTGTCAAAGGATAGCAGACCAAAGCCAACAGAGGAACGGCGGTGAAGACGGTAAGGTATTCCACACGATCCAGCACGTACCCCATCAGCATGCCGCCGATGGATGAAGTCGCGTAGGCGATCATGAGCTGCAGCGTATAGTGCCCGGCTCGGTTCTCAGGCTTGGGAAGTCCGTACAGCAGCACCCTATCCGCCATCGTCCACAGCGCAAGGAGCGGCTGGCCTAGGGCCAAGTGACCGTAGATTCCCCAGATCGGGGCGATATGATGCTTAATGAGAACAGGGATGAGTATAACGGGCAGATACGAAAGCATGATCCCAAACGACCACCATGTGACGATGCGCTTCGGCCCCAGCCGATCCACAATCTTCCCGCCGAAGTAGTAGGTGGGAATCCCGATGATAATGCCGATCTGCATGAAGATGGCTTTGTAGTACAGCGGGATGTGCAGCCCCTTGAATGCGTAAACGTCTATGAACTCCCCGGCGACAGTGAAGATGCCAAGCACGGAGAACAGCATCACCACGCGCAGGTAGCCCTTGTCGTTCCATGCGGCGGAGAGCATGGCCTTGGACCACGGTCTAGGCGACTTATCCACCGGCGTCGGAGTCTCGCGTGCGAATAGCGCCGCCAGGTAGCCGGACTGCCAGATTCCCCATGCCAGGACGAACAGGTAGCCGAAACTCATGGGCGCGGGGATGTGCTTGATTATCCAACCGCCCAGCGCTGTCGAACCAATCCCCAATATCAGGCCGAAAGAAATGCTGTACCCGGTGTAGCGACCTCGGTGGCTTGTGGGTATGCAGCCCGCTATGTACTCATTGTGCGGTAGCGCCACGAACCCCGCGAAAAACTGCTGTGCTATTGCCATTGCCCCTGCGAACATCAGGAGGAACGGCAGCGTCAGGTCGATATTCAGCCCAAACGGCAGGTTGAGCTTCATGGACCACACGTGGTGCATCAGGTCCAGCCGGGCCGACTGCAGAATCACGAACCCGAGGACTCCCATGGTGGCGATGTACGGCACGTTGACGAGGAACAGATACCACTTCTTCCGAGGAAATTTCCGCGTGATCCACGGTGTGAGGAACATGCCGATAAGCGCCATCCACTTCTGGTGTGTGATGGCCCCGATCAGGAAGTTGGATGCGCCCAGGTAGACCAGCAGCGGCTTCATGGCGAGCTGGATGTCTTTGGAACCCATCGCCCAGATGACGTCCAGCATGACGATGGCCTTGAGGTTGTGGCGGATATCCACGTCCGGCATCGGGCCTACGCCTTCGAGGGCCTCTTCTTCAATGATGGCCTCAACGCACTCGGATTCCTCGGCGATCAGTTCAGGATTCTCGTCTTTGGTCGTCATCGGCCCTTCCTGCGTGTAGTGAGAAAGCGTTTGGCACCCATGCCGCGTGTACCATGCGTATTCCACACCAATGGCTGAGCTTCCTCTTTCGTGGGGTCAGGCTCGTGAATCGTCGAGGCGTTTGAGGATGTCCATGTCCCTGCGCTCTTCCTCGATGCCGCTGACCGGCACCTCGATGATGCCTGCCAGGTTCCGCAGCGCAGGGTGGTTGACGACCGCGCTGAAACCCGCCTCCCCTATCCTGCCGGTGCCGATGTTCGCGTGCCGGTCGCGCTTGGAGCCAAGCTCCACGTTCGTGTCGTTGAGGTGCAGCAGCTTCAGCCGGTCGAAGCCGACTATTCGGTCGAACTCGTCGAAGGTCTGGGCCACTGCCTCAGCGGACGAGAGGTCGAAGCCCGCGCCGTAGAGGTGCGCCGTGTCCAGGCAGACGCCAAGCCGGTCGGAATAGGATGGGAGGCATGAGAGAATCGCCGCGATGTCCTCGAAACAGGAGCCGACGGAGTTGCCGCCGCCCGCCGAGTTCTCCAGCAGCAGCATGGTCCCCGGTTTCGCGCGGTCAAGCGTCTCGGCCACGCTCTGGCATATGCGTTCGATGCCCGCGTCCAGCCCGGTGCCCTTGTGGCTACCGATGTGCGTGACCACAAAATCCGCGCCCAGGCGAGCGGCCCTCAGCATGTTGTCGTCAAGCGCGGCGCGTGACTTGCTGAGTATCTCCGCGTCCGGTGCGGCGAGGTTCAGCAGGTACTGGGTGTGGATGACGACCGGCTTGATGCCAAGCTCCTCGGTCAGCGACCAAAACGCGTCGCCTGCCTCTTCCGTGATCTCGGACGAGCGCCAGGCGTTCGGGTTCGCGGCGAATATCTGAATCGCCTCGCATCCCGCATCCGCGAACATCCGCACGGAGTTCTCCAGGCTCTTCTCCCGCCAAACATGTGCACCGATTTTCATTTGTTTCCTTTCAGACTGACACTCCGGAATCCGTCAGTGGCTTCCGCGTCGACGCCAGTAGTCACGGGTCACCATCTGATAGTCGTCTCCGGTCATGCGCGCCAACACTCTGCCACCGCCCGGTGTTGCCCAAGCCGGGTATTCGCCCATCTTGATATTCGGCTGGTCCGGATTCCCTTCTGACGACCGTGACGGCGACAGGCTGCAGTGAAACTCACCGGTGTTTCTATCCAGGCTCGCAAGTACTTGGTTATGCTCGGTGTCCACAAGCCATGTTCGTTTTCGGTCAGGGGTCGCACGCAGTTCGATAGCGCCTGTTCGCGTGTAGAGAGGATGGTCGTCAAGCAAGACATTGCATCGCTCGGTCTTACTGTCATGCTGCCAATCCAGAAAGGAATAGTACTCGGCGTATCCACCTCGTATCAGTCCGTACACATATTCGGATGTCCACCCGTATGCAAGCACATCACCATCCGGCAGAGTGGTCTTCATTCCAATCACAACCACCGGCGCCGGACGAAACACCTGGGCGAGCATCACAATGACTGCGATCACAAGAAGAGTGAGTATGATATTGCGAATACGTATGCGCAATTCTGGCTCCTTGCTGAAAAACACCTCACAGGTATTATAGCAGACCTGGGGGACTGCCGGTGCAGATGTGGCGACCGCCCAGATGCGCATGCCAGCTATCCCAGGCAAAGGCGAAACCGGCTGCGATAAGTACGACAAGGATTGTGATTGTCACAAGATTCACGTATGTGTTGCCGATATGCCGCCGCGCGAAGTATATCATCGCCGCCAACTCAGCGCCGAACACTTCGAGGCGGAAAAGCCGACTCGCACCCAGATCGAACCCGGCCCAGATGCACTCCGATGGATTACAAATGTTGAATATGCCTATGGGTAGGAGCACTATGCTCAGCACCGTCAGCGTGAGGACTACTGCATATGCTCTCGATGCTCTTGTGCTGCCGGTCATCCCGATCTCCTTATGTGCAGAATGGATATGAGTGACATTTCTATATTCGCGAGAGAGGGCTGGATCGCCTCTGTTGACTGCGGAGGCGTTTCGTTCGTTGGGAGCGCCCGCCGCGGCGGGATCCCGTTCGCGGAAAGAAGCGGGTGAGGACACCCACGCTCCCGGGTTGCGACCGCACTCCATAAGAAGGTTGACACAACCGCACAACACGAGCATAATATCTTTGTCAGACTACCGATGAAGCCACAGGTGGGATTATGAATTCTCTTACACTTCTTACGATTTCGCTGTGCGTTCTCGCGCTGGCCTACCGCTACTACGGCGCGTTCATGGCGGCCAAGGTCGCCGTGCTCGACCCCAAGAGGCGCACCCCTGCATTCGAACACCGTGACGGCAAGGACTATCACCCCACCAACAAGTACGTGCTGTTCGGCCATCACTTCGCGGCCATCGCGGGCGCGGGTCCGTTGATAGGTCCGGTGCTGGCGGCGCAGTACGGATACCTGCCGGGCGCGGTGTGGATACTGGTCGGCTCGGTCTTCGCCGGAGCGGTTCAAGACTTCATCATTCTATACGCCTCGGTCAGGAACGAGGGCGAATCCATCTCCAAAATCGCGCACCGGTACCTGGGGCCGGTTGCCGGGTGGTGTACGGCCTTCGCGGTGCTGTTCATCATCATCGTGGCGCTGGCGGGACTGGCGGTTGCGGTGGTCAACGCCCTGCAGGAGAGCGCGTGGGGCGTGTTCACCATTGCATGCAGCATACCAATCGCGCTGCTGATGGGCTTGTGGCTCTATAAGATCAGGCCTGGGCGAGTGGGTGAGACGACCGTGGTCGGCGTGGCGCTGCTGATCGCGGCAGTGCTGTTCGGCAACCCGATCTCGCACAGTGCCTTCGCGAAATACCTGACGCTCAGCCCGGACGCGCTGAAGACGGCGCTCCCACTCTACGGGTTCATCGCGGCCGTGCTCCCGGTGTGGATGCTCCTCTGCCCGCGCGACTACCTATCCACCTACATGAAGCTGGGCACGGTGGCGCTGCTGGCCGTCGGGATCGTGTTCGTCCACCCCGACCTGCTGATGCCCGCGACCACCAAGTTCATCAGCGGCGGCGGACCGATCATCCCCGGCCCGGTGTGGCCCTACGTGATGATCACCATCGCATGCGGTGCGATTTCCGGGTTCCATACGCTGATAGGCTCCGGCACCACGCCCAAGATGATCAGCAACGAGATGGACATCAAGCCGATCGGTTACGGCGCGATGCTGGTTGAAGGATTCGTCAGCATGCTCGCACTGATCGCCGCGTGCAGCCTGCACCCGAACGACTACTTCGCCATCAACGCCAAGCTCGGCACCGTGTTCAGCACGAACGTGACGGACCTGCCGATGCTGACAAAGATGGTCGGCGAGCAGACACTGGCCGGGCGAACGGGCGGCGCTGTGACACTGGCGGTCGGCATGGCGCGCATCTTCAGCGGCATCCCCGGCATGAAAAACCTGATGGCCTACTGGTACCATTTCGCGATCATGTTCGAAGCGCTCTTCATCCTCACGACCATTGACACCGGCACGCGGGTGGCGCGGTTCATCCTTCAGGAGATGCTGCGACCGGTCTCCAAGAAGCTCTCCAGCGGGACGTACCTGCCGGGAGTGATTATCACCAGCTTCATGGTCTCCTACGCCTGGTACTACCTGCTGAAGGCGGGGTCCATTCAGACGATCTGGCCGATGTTCGGCATTGCTAACCAACTACTGGCGGTGATCGCGCTGGCGATAGGGACAAGCTTCATCCTCAAGCGGTCGGCCAAGCGGGTGTACGCGCTGACCACGTTCCTGCCATTCACGGCGCTGTCGGTGACGATCTTCACTGCGGGCTACTTGTTTGTGCAGAAGATGCTGGGGAACGCGAGCACGCTGGCGGCGACACTGGCGAGCAGTCCGAGCGCGGTGAAGCTGCTGGAGACCGCGAACAAGCTGCCGGGGTTTGCGGAGGGCAAGGAACCGCTGGGGTTCATCCACGGGGCGATCGTGAACAGCCGGGTGAACGCGGTGCTGACGAGTATCATGATGCTGCTGGCGGTGGTTATCATCGTGACGTGCGTACTGGACTGGGTGCGTCCGAAGAGATCGTCCGACGAGCACGAACCTGAGGGTGATCTGATGGCGCTGGCCGAGGGGATAGACGTGAGCGACTAGGGGAACAGGAAATGGTCAGATGGTCAAATGGTCTATGGCTAGGAGGCTCCGGAACGGATCACTCGTCGCCGTCTTCCATCTCCTCGAGGTCGGCGGGCGAATAGCTGAATGCGCTGATCTCCTCGCCTCGGAAGATCGTCACCAGCATCTCCTCGCGGTCGAAGCTGGGCAGGTAGGAGGACACGATATCCTCGTCTATCTGCGCGACCAGTTCCTCTTCGTCTGTAAGCGAGATGTCCACCTCAAGCATGATCGTGACATGGATGGTGTAGTGCGCAAAGTGGAGATGCAGTTGGCCGACACGGGTCTCGCCTTCCCAGATCACGTAGACCTCGGAGGCGGCGGTGCGGACTAATCGCGATAGCAGGAATTTGTCTGGCACTTCAGTATCTCCTTGCGGACCCAACCGGCTGGACAGGTGAGAATGCGAACCAACGCAGAGAAACGCGAGACTGTACTAAGCCAGACTCGCGCCTCCTACTAGATCAGGTATTCTTCGAGCTTCTTGCGGCGTTTGGCGTGGCGCAGCTTCTTGATCGCCTTCGCCTCGATCTGCCTGATACGCTCACGAGTAACCGCGAAGTGGCGGCCCACCTCTTCAAGCGTGCGAGGATAGCCGTCATCCAAGCCGAACCGCATGCGCAGAACGTCTCGCTCGCGGTTGCTCAGCTCGGAGAGAACCTCCACGATGCGCTCACGAAGCAACTGCTGAGATGCCGCATCGTCCGGCGACACCGACTCCTGGTCCTGGATGAAGTCCGCAAGGTGGCTGTCTTCCTCCTCGCCGATGGGCGTCTCCAGCGAAAGCGGCTCCGGTGCGATGCGCTTAATCTCGCTCACGCGCTCCACCGGCAGGCACATCTCCCTCGCCAGCTCATCCAGCGTCGGCTCGCGTCCCAGTTCCTGCAGCAGGTGGCTCTGGGTCTTTATCAACTGGTTGATGGTCTCCACCATGTGAACCGGTATGCGTATGGTGCGCCCCTGGTCGGCTATGGCTCGGGTTATGGCCTGGCGTATCCACCACGTGGCATATGTGCTGAACTTGTAGCCCTTCTTGTAGTCGAACTTCTCTACCGCGCGGATCAGGCCCATGTTGCCTTCCTGAATCAGATCAGGGAACGACATGCCGCGTCCGCTGTACCGCTTGGCAATGCTGACCACCAGCCGCAGGTTCGCCTGAATCAGGTTGCTCTTGGCCTCGTCCGCATTGGGACGACCTTCCGCGATACTCTTGGCGAGCTCGATCTCCTGCTTCATGGTGAGGAGCGGGGTTTTGCCGATCTCTCTCAGCCACATTCTGACCGAGTCGTCAATCGGCAGGCCCTCCATCGCGGCGATTTCCTCGTCCGGGGCATCGGCCTCCGCAACGATTTCATCATCCTCAACGGTGGGAACTACATCCAGCAATTCGCCGTCTTTTGCCTTGCCGACCACGCGAATTCCTTCGTCCGCAATGGTCTGAAGAACTTCCTCGATACGCTCGGCATCAAGGTCCTCTTGCTGACTCAGTGCGTCATTTATCTCGTCGTATGTAAGTACGCCTTTTCGCTTGCCCTCTTCGAGCAACTTGCGTACTTCGATGTGATCTTTAACTTCTTCCACGGTCACGTTTGTTCTCCGGGTTTCCTTCCAGACTTCTTCAAGAACTCTTCGTATTCCTCCGCGTTGCCTGTACGCGCCCAACTTTCCGGGTTAATAGTACCTTCGCTCATATGCTGCGACAGGACGCTCGATGTGCGCATTTGTTTCACTCTTGAGTTCTTTATCCTATGCACATAATCCTGCAAAACAATTTCATTTACCGGCTCGGAAGACTCTCTCATGGCGATTTCACTAAGAAAAGCTCCCAAACTTGTTTCGACTGACTCCACTAGTTCCGCTAGGTTTATTCCCCGCTTGCGTTCAAACATCTCATACACCGCATTTGCGGCTGCCCTGGTCAGTTCGGTGGTGAAGTCCTCAGGCCCAAGTGATTCGAGCAGAAACACCGATCCGTCTTCATTTCTCAGTATCACTCTGAGTACCGCGCGCTCCGCCTTTACCTGGCCGCTGATGGAGCCGACTATCCCGACCGCCGTATTGCTGCCGTGATGCCGCCTCGCAAGCTGATCAATATCATTTCGAATTATCTCTTCAGCGCGCGTGGTACCCGACTGAAAATTCGGGTGATACCTCGCCAACTGCGTTATGTAAACTTCCCGCTCCATGCCGGTGCGCAGATCGGCCAACATGCGCACTGCTTCCTTCAGCATGGCCGTTCGCCCCACCGGTGTCGTGAGATCGTGCCGATCCATCAGCACCGCAAGCCTGTAATCCACTATCGGAAGCGCATTATCAATCGCCGCGCCGAACTCCGCTACCCTGCCCGCCCGCAGCACGCTATCCGGGTCATCTCCGCCGGGGAACCGCACCACGCGCACATCACAGTCCGCATCGTCAAACATCGCCGCACCCTTGAGCGCTGCGCTCATGCCTGCGGAATCGGCGTCATACGCGAGTATCACCTTCCGAGTGTATCGGGACAAAATGGTGATATGCTCAGGCGTCAGCGCCGTGCCCAGCGTGGCGACGCAGTTTGTGAACCCGGCTTGATGAACCGAGATCACGTCCATGTAGCCTTCAACCACTATAGCGCGATCACCCTCCGCTATGCTCTTCCTCGCCGTGTTCAGTCCATAAAGCGAGCGCGTCTTGCTGAAGAGCGGCGTCTCCGGCGAGTTCAGGTACTTCGGCTGATCGTCGCCCATCGCCCGCCCACCGAATCCGATGATGCGCTCCTGTACGTCTACGATGGGAAAGACGATACGGTTCCTGAACCGGTCGTAATACCCGCCCTGGTCCTTCTTGATCAGCAGGCCCGCTTCGGCAGCCGCATCCAGACTCTCGCGCCTCTCCGTCAGGTGACGAACTAGCCCGTCCCACGCGGGCGCCGAGTAGCCCAGCCGAAACTGCTCCACGGTCTCATCCGCCAGTCCCCTGCTCTTCAGGTATTCCCCGGCCATGGTGGACCGCCGTAGCAGCCCCGAGTAGTACGCCGCAGCCAGGCTGTTCAGATGAGCCAGCGTGTCCTTGCGGCTGATCTGCTGACCGCCTTCATACTTCTCCACCTCCAGCCCGGCGCGCTTGGCCAAACGTTCGAGGGCCTCTGGGAACGTGAGGTTCTCGATCTTCATGAGGAAAGAGAAGATGTCGCCGTGTTCGCCGCAGCCGAAGCAATGCCATGACTGGAACTCTTCGCTGACGGTGAACGAAGGGGTTTTTTCGGCGTGAAAAGGACAGCAGCCCTTCAGGCTCTTGCCGCCTGGCTTTAGCGCTACGTATTCGGATACAACGTCGGTGACGTTGATCCGCAGCCGTATTTCTTCCTTAAGCGCTTCGCGTGAAATAGCCAAACAGAGGGACCCCAAAACCACAAACATACAATAAGTACGAGGCTTCGGCCCGTTTACTTGGCCGAAGCCTCACCAAAACTCACTCGATGGATTCGGCAATATCAGTCCATCAGACCTATCGTCACACCGACTACCGTGTAAGGCATCTTGCCGGGCATTCCCAATAGCGTGAAGATGACTCGGTGCTTGTTCACATACCGCATGACAAGGTTGTTGCCGGAAACATCCTGCCCCTCCGGGAACCCGTATTTTCCTAGGAGGTCCTTGTATGTGCTGACTCCGAGAGCGATGCCCTTGGAAGTCTTCAGCGTAGGCCAGTCAGTGCCAAACGCCGCTATTTGCATGATTCGGCCGTCTGGATTGATGATGAACTCCAAGGTCTTGTTCTTGGGAAACTTGTACTTCCACGTGACCTCCTGAGGCCCGCGCCTGGCGGTCATCTGGATGTCCGGCGCGTTCATGCCGGGCTGTCCACCGGAGATGTCTCCGGGCATCTGACCCGGCATCATGTCGGCTCCGGGCATTCCCGTCATAGTGGATGTTGTGGGCAACGGTGCGCCAACCTGCTCCACGCTGGCGGCCTGGCCGACGCGGATCTCAGTGGGATTGCCGTATTTCTGGATGATAGTCATCGCGGATCGGCCGAGTTTAATGCCGGCCAACTGAAGTTCGGCAGCGGATACGGAATATGCGGACAAACAAATTATGGCCATTGCCATACCTGCGGACAACAGCCTGCTTCTGGTTACCACTAGTAGCTCCCCTCGCTTTCACAGTCTTCCACCGTGTGTTCCACGGCGCCGGAGGTAATTCCTCCTTGTTCTATGACGGGTTTTTTCGCCAATATGTTTCCACAATCATTTCATGTGCAAACATTCCGTCAATCCGCGACGCTCCCGTCTTTCGGCGCGACCGTGTTTTATAACGTATCGTACTTAAGGTGCGCAGTTTCCAAATCACCGGGATGATCTATAAGGAAACCAGGAATGCAGGAGGATGAATACCGGTGGGGTCGGCGCCCAGGTATGCGATGCAGAAAGACGGGCAGTTCGGCAGAAGCAGCTCGACCGAGAACCCTCGGGCAAGTCAAAAAGGTTCAAAACTGCCAACCTCCACATCGGCCCCCATCCTGAGGCCTGCACTCTGTTGATAAGCGAGTTCGTTGTGCGCGGCGGATTGTCCTTCTCGCCCGCTGTGGAGATGGTCGAGTCCAGCCCATCCTTCTCCCATTATTGGGTCGCACCCGCAAGCCGCGTGGGGGTTGTGCGCGGCGAAAGGGAGAAGGCCGTGCCCGACAGACGCGCAGTGCGCGACGACAGGGACCGAGGATGAGGGTCACGATACCTGACCTTAGGAGTGCGTGGAGGTTGCTCCCGCCTTGGGACCGGAAGCTTGCTTCCGGGGATTCCGCAGAGGCAAGCATCTGCGGGAGAACGGCGGTGGCATGTCCGCGGCGCGTCGCAGAAAGCAGCACGGTGTCGGAGTGCGGACGCGGAGTCGTAGACGAAGCTGCCGCTTTGGCTTGCCGTGAAATACCATCCACAGCGAAAGCTCATCCTACTCCGGTCGTCCGCGACAGCGGAGCGACCTACGGCGGATTCCGCGTTCGCACTCCATATCAGCCACTCACTGATCACTGATGACTATCCGACTGATCACCGATCACTGCTTACTGGTAACTGGATTTCGTAGATCCCCAGCCTGCCTTTGACGGGGAACGGCTCGATGAGGCGGATATCGGTCAGCACCCATGAGATGTAGGTCTGGTCCCAGGAACAGCAAGCGGCAGCTTCGTCGTCCTTTGTCATTGGCCGGACGTCCGCCAGCCTGACGATGCACAGCGCGCACCCGGCGGGCGCGATCTTCGGGGAGGCGGAGGAGACGATCAGCAGATCGCCCCGGTAATGCGTGGTCCACGTGCGGATTTCGATGGTCTTCTCACCAGCCGCGATCTTGTTCGCCGCCGGTTGCCTGACCGACAGCGCCTTGATGGGTCCGGTGTTTTCGCTTTCGAACATGGATAGCTGCATGATGGACATAGCAACGAACTCTCATGCTTGCTTAACGGCTATCGGGCTAGTAGCGCAGCCAGCGATAGGGGGATATTTCGTATGTAGAACTGAGGGGGCCTAAACTCCGGACAGGTTTCCCTTATTTCCTCTAGAGGCAACAGCGATGGCAGTTCGACAGCTTCGCGGAGTACGATTGCGTGTCCGACTGAACAACCATCAAAATACTGCTCGAACTTGCTTCTCTCTATCTCTCCCACGGAGGAGTATTCCCTCCACAAAGCGTCAGGCGTATCGCATACTGTCTCGCTGATCTCGAAATATCCTACGATGCCCCCAACCGGCTGGGTCGCATAGACCCAAACACGAGAAGACTCGGGTACTGAGATAGCCCGCCGTCTGAACTCCACGGTCTTCGTTCCTGCAAAGATGGCCTCCGCGTACTGAGGGTGAATCGAGAGAATCGGTTCGCACATTACAGCCTCTCTCCATCTTCCCGTATCTTATCCAGAGTTTCGTACGGGATTGCGTAGTAGGTTATCGGGTTGAAAGATGGCACCAGTTTTTTGACATATTTGAAGTCCATTCGCTCTGCCCGTCGATATCTTCGAAAAAAGTCAAATCGAAATGCCAACACTCTACCTTTCCGTGCGTAAGCCTCCACTTCCTCCATACTCAGCACCCCTTTTGCACCAAACTTGGCGTACAGACAACTTGGCGCACCGACCTCCACTTCCGTCACAACAGCCTCCCCAATCAGATGTCGCCTAGGACTAGACACGTAGAATATTGCGATATCACCTCGCTTTATGCGACTGTTTGGGGCTTTGAAGAAGATATTGTCCGGCCTTAGCAGCCTCTTCATCTCATCCTCAGTGGGCTGAAGCAGAGCAAGCTGCTTGTCGACAAACTGGAAAAACCCTTTCGCGTACTCCTCTCTGATGGGTATAAGGAATGGCTGACGGTCAGGCCACCGAATCTCCAGAGGGTATAGCATCCTTTCCAGCATCAAACCGTCTACGATCCGATTATCCGGTTCTGGCGTGGGGCACATGCATATCATTCTCTCCACTTGTGGATCATCGTTTGCATCAGACTGTATCCGGACGCCAATAGTGTCTGTCGCATTTCTTAGGTAATCGTGTACCTGAAATCTATCACCGCCCATTTCGTTCACGTCTGCTGGCAGAGCGGAAATGTAGTGGGAACGGACGAAGTCGGCGAAATCATGCTCGTAGATGACCTGACCTATGAAACGCTTACGTGCAACTAATTCGGAAGTCCCAGGGCGATACGCCTCCGGGACATGGCCCACCAATTCGAAGCCATAGCGGTCGAATATGGGCATCAGTCTTCCATGCAACTCCTTTGTGAAAGTCACATGAACGGACTCCACACCTTCCGCATCCCATTGCTGCAGCAGATGGTAGAGGAGATGATAGCCGATGCTAAGCTGGCGATACCCCTCCAGTAAGTAGAATGTACCCAACTTCGCTGTCTTGCCATCTTTGCGATTAGTATACAAAGCATAGCCAGCTATAGCATCGCCAATGAATGGAAGGAAGATGCGCACTGGTTCAGGTTCGTCGCAACCCCGCGCCATCCTGTCCGCGATATCAAGCTTCCCAGACAGCCATTTGAGTACTCCGGGGTAGACATTGCTGAGTTCCAGCGCAATGGCTTCAATGCGGGTACGGTCCTCTGGCCTGTATGAGCGAATGTATGCCGTCTGCCCGGCAATATAATTAATCCAATTGTCAGCTTTGGCTCGTGTAGACTCCGTAAGCACCTTCAACATACTGTCAAAACTTATCAACTGAGTATCGCCCAAAGGACTGCAGTTCGACTTCTTGAGAAGTGCCTGGTCTTCTGTTACGAAATAATCAGCACCACGACTAACTGACAAGCCGACATGCAATGCATCTCTGCGATTATGATCGTAGGTTCTTGAGCCAGGTACGGAAAGGGGGAAAAGATGCTGCAGCCATTCTTCACCGATATTATCCCTTTGCGCTTCGGTGGGCGCATTGATAGTCTGAAGTGTGGATATAAGTGACTGGTGAACTCTCCGCCGCTCGGTATCCCTATCTGTCTGCAAATCCAAGTGAAGAGCTTCGGTAATGAGGAACTCGAGATCGGTTCGCAAGCGTGTTGCAGACAGAAAAGCAGTCACGCGCTCGTCATGTTCCTTAAGTAGAGGCAACAGAACGTTTGTGTCCACAACGAATGTCTGCATATGTATCTCCCACAAGTATAGAGCGGTTACTTCCGACACTATTGTGATATTCTACACACCTCTGTTCGTTCCTCCCTTTGTTAGTTCCTACCTTCTTGACACATCCACTCTCTTCAGGAGATACTTATGCCGTTGCGGACTGCGGATGTCGGATTGCGGAATGACCATCTGACCATAGGACCATGTGACCATCATCACCATCGGAGAGAGTAAGAGTCTGCGCAATTCGGATTTCGGATTGCGGAATGCGGATGTCGGAATCGAGAATCTAGAATCAAGAATCGAGTATCTTGCCCGGAGAGGAGCACCACCTTGAGTAACAAGTACACCATGCACGTCATCAGCCACACCCACTGGGATCGGGAGTGGTACCGATCGTTTCAGCACTTCCGCACGCGGCTGGTGGACCTGATTGACCACCTGATCAACCTTATGGAAACCGACCCGGACTACCGGTATTTTCACCTCGACGGGCAGACGATTATGCTGGACGATTACCTGCAAATCCGCCCGGAGAACGAGGCGATTCTCCGCAAGCTGGTGAAGGAGGGGCGCATTCTCATCGGCCCGTGGTACAACCAGCCGGACGAGTTCCTGGTGAGCGCGGAGGCGATGGTGCGGAACCTGGCGCTGGGCCGCCGGATGGGCGACGACTGGGGCAACTGGATGCGAATCGGCTACGTGCCGGATTGCTTCGGGCACATCTCGCAGTTCCCGCAGATCATGCGCGGGTTCGGGATAGACAACGCGGCGCTGTTCCGAGGGATCACGGCGGACCAGGTGAAGAGCGAGTTCACGTGGCGCTCGCCGGACGGGTCGGAGATCTTGTGCGTGAAGATGCCGGACGATAATGCGTACTCGAATTTTTACTACAAACTGAGGGAAGCGCTCTCGTCGGTGAAGCCGACGGGAGACGTCTACGACGCGGGGACGGGGCGACGCGGGGACACGGTGACCGACCGGATTGGCACGTGGGAAGGATTCGGGCTGCCGGTGAACGGTGAACAGTCAACAGTGAACAGCCCGGAATGGTTCCAGAAGGCAAGAGAGCAGATCGCCGAGTTGGTCAACGACTGCGTGAATGAGCGGCCTACGACGGAGAACCTTTTGTTCATGGACGGCGTGGACCACATCTTCGCGAACCCGATGGTCCCGGCGATCATCAAGGACGCGAACAAGAACCTTGACCTGGGCACGCTCGTCCACAGCACGCTGCCGGAGTTCGTGAAGGCGGTCCAAGCTGCGAACCCTAACCTGCAGACGGTCGAGGGCGAACTGAGGATCAGCAACAGGAAGTGGAAGCTGCAGGCGGTTTTGGCGGGCGTGATGTCCTCGCGAGTTCACCTGAAGCAGGCGAACCACGAGCTTCAGACGTTGCTGGAGAAGTGGGCCGAGCCGTGGAGCGCGATTGCGTGGACCCTCGGCAAGGAGCACCCGACGAGCTACATCGAGCTGGCGTGGAAGTACGTGCTTCAGAACCATCCACACGACTCGATCTGCGGCTGCAGTGTGGACCAGGTGCATAAGGATATGGTCTACCGGTTCGACCAGGCGCGCCTCATCGCCCAGCCTGTCGCGACGAAGAGCCTTCTGTACGTCTGCGACAGGATAGACACGGCGACGAAGGGACAAGCGGACGGGGAGACAGGGGGAGACGAACATCCAACGTCCAACGCTCAACTTCCACCTTCCAACATGCCGGAAAATCCGAAATCCGAAATCCGAAATCCGCATTCACTGGCCCTTGTGGTGTTCAACTCTCTCTCCTGGGAGCGGTCGGAGGTCGTGGAGGCGGAGGTGAATATTCCGCACAACTGGCCGGCGCAGGGGCTTATCGTCACCGATGCGGACGGAAACGAGGTTCCGTTCCAGGTGCTGGAGGTCGGCAGCGGCGGGTCGTTCTACCAGGAATGGCACGACATCCCTCAGTGGAGCGGCACCCACAAGCGCAGAATCGCGTTCCTGGCGGAAGGCGTCCCGTCCGTGGGCTACAAGACCTTCTACGTCAAGGCGCTGGATCACCCCTACCGCACACCGGGAAGCATGATCTTAGCAACCGGCATGGCAGGAAACGACATAATAGATGTGGCCTTTGAAGGCAACGGCACAATATGTACCGTGGGGACGATTGACAAACTCCCCGTCAGGTTCTGGATGACCTTCGAAGATGGTGGTGATTTCGGTGACGGATGGAACTACCGAAAGCCTCAGACGGATACAGTGGTGTACAGCTCGTCCAATGATGCCCAAGTATCCATAGTCCATGACGGTCCCATCCGCACTACAGTCAAGATCGACTTGGTAATGAACGTCCCGACACGGATGCATTCGAATGGAATGGAACGCAGCAAGCAAGACACCAAGCTGCCCATCACCAGCTATCTGACGCTGAACAGAGGTTCCGGGCGGGTGGACATTGTTACGGAAGTGGACAACACAGCGCGCGACCACCGGCTCCGTGTGCTGTTCCCCGGCACATCGCAAGGCGAATTCTCGAACGCCGAGAGCCTGTACGACGTGGTGACGAGACCGATCAAGACTCCTGAGTGCCGAGATTGGAAGGAGCCGATGCCGACGACTCATCCGCAGAAATCGTTCGTGGACGTGAGCGATCAAGACGGGGGCGGTCTGTCTGTTATCAATGAAGGACTCCAGGAGTTCGAGGTAAAGGACGATGTTGACCATACCATCGCCCTCACTCTTCTGCGCGGGGTCATCGGCGGGATGGACAGCCCGAGGAGCCAGGAGCAGGGGCAACTCCTCGGCAAGCACACGTTCCGCTATGCCGTCTACCCGCACAAGGGCGACTGGCAGCAGGCACAGGTCTGGCGCGAGGCCTGGGCGCACAACGTCCCGATGCGCGTGGTTCAGACCAGCATCCACGCGGGCGACCTGCCGCTCTCCAAGAGCTTCGTGGGCATAGATGCGCCCGAGGTGGTTCTGAGCGCCCTCAAGAAGGCCGACCGCGAGGACAAGATCACGGCGCGTGTGTTCAACATCACGGAGACCGCCGCGAACGCTTGCGGCATCAGCATAGACGGCGCGGACAAGATATTCGAGGCGGACCTGAACGAGGAACTTGCAAGCGCCGCCCCAATCGGCGATAATAGAGTGGTCTTGCACATTGGTGCGAAAAAGATCAAAACACTGGTGGCGGAGAGGCGAAACACGTGATGAGTGATGAGTGAACCGGCTCCACGGTTCTGCTTAACCTCCGGGAACAGGTCACGTATCACGTATCACTCATCATGACGAGCGAGAGCGAGGAACTATGGCGACGATTCGACCCTTCAAGGGAATGAGATACAACACGGCTGTGGTCGGCGATCTGAGCGCCGTGATCGCGCCGCCTTATGACGTCATCTCGGCGGATGACAAGAAGTGGTATCTCGACCGCCATGAGAACAACGTCGTGCGCCTGATTCTGCCTGACGACCCGGACAACAAGTACGTCGCGTCGGCGGCCGCCCTGCGCGGATGGCTGCGAGAGACTGTGCTGACCCAGGACGAAAAGCCTGCGCTGTACGCCTACCAACAGACGTTCGACGCGCTTGGTCAGCGGCTCACGCGCACCGGGTTCACGTGCCTCATCAAGCTTGAGGACTTCGGTCACGGCGTGCTGCCGCATGAGAATGTGCTGGCCAAACCGCTGGAAGACCGACTGAACCTGACCCGCGCAACCCGAGCGAACTTCGACTCGGTGTTCGGGCTGTTCAGGGACGGCAAGGTGAACAGCATCCTCGCGCCCTTCATCGCAGGTAAGCCGGATGCCTCCGCCGTGGACAAGGACGGTGTGACCAGCGCCCTGTGGAAGATAGACGATTCGACCGCCATCGCTGCACTGACCGCGGCGTTGGAAGGTGAATCCGTGGTCATAGCAGATGGGCACCACCGATACACTGCGGCGTTGAGTTACCGCAACGAGATGCGCAGAATCGCCGGACTGAAACCGGGCGAGGAATCTGACGCGCCGTACGATTACGTGATGATGACGATGGTCAGTATGGAAGACCCGGGGCTGGTAGTGTTGCCCACGCACAGGCTGGTTCGCGGGGTTTTGACGTTTGAGGCAGCGGGGTTCCTCGCAAAACTCGGGGAGTTGTTCGACATCCGCGAGGTGGCGGACGACGGCATGGTTGACGCGGTGGCTCAGGCCGGCGCGCATTCGTTCGGCCTGCATCTGAGGGGCAAGTCCTACGTCATCAAGCTGAAGCCCGGCTTGAAGCCGGAGTCCATGATCACCACACCGGGGTCCGACGCGCTGAAGAGGCTGGACGTGAGCGTGCTGCACTCGCTGATTCTGGACCGAATCCTGGGGATCGGCGTGCAGCAGATGGCCACGCAATCGAACCTCTCATACTCGCGGAACCCGGCAGAGGCGATGCGGGGCGTGGACGACGGCGAGTACCAGGCGTTCTTCCTCCTGAACCCCACCAAGGTTGACGAGGTGAAGGCGGTTGCGGCGGCGGGCGACCGAATGCCGCAGAAATCCACGTTCTTCTACCCGAAGCTGCTCACCGGCATCCTCATGCGCGTGATGCCGAGGCTGGATGCAAGCAGATGAGGCGGCAAATCCGAAATTCGAATATCGAAATTCGAAACAATGCCAAATGCTCGAAAAGACAATTCCAAAACACCGGGACTAGTGCATTTGTTTCGACCATTTCCCATTTCCCGGTTTGTCTCTTGTTTCGTGCTTCGGATTTCGAATTTCGTGCTTATGCTAGTTCTCCGTCGTCAGCATGAGTTCGCTCGCCACGTAATCTCCCAGCGCCTTCAGCCTGCTCCGCGGTGCGATGATGCGTATGTCAAACGCGTCTGCGCCGGATGCCTTGATCTTCAGGTCAGTTGACTCCGAAAGCACCACCCACTTGCCGTTCACCACATCGCCGGTCTGAACGACCAAGGCGGAGGGAATGGTTGATGGTTCATGGCTGATGGCTTTCTGGTTCGATGTTCGATGTTCGGCGTTCGATGTTCGATGTTCGTTCCCCAGGTCAATCTCCCCTCCCTCAAACGGCAGCACGATCATCTCCCGCGATTCGGTGATATCCTTCCCATCGCACGCCATCAGCGCCCAGTGACCCTTCATGGGGATTGTCTTGTTGCCAAAAGCTATCGACCCCTGAGACTCCACGGAGAGCGCCCTGTCCTGCTGTCCATATCGAACCAGACCGGTTCCACCGGCATCCAAGACAAGCGCGCCGTTTCCGCCCGCGTCCATAATCTGACGGTTCTCAGATTGATTTGCGACTACATATGTACAGGAACCTTGACTCTCCGCAAGTTGCAGACCCCATGGACTGCCAGTGTCTGATTCCGGCGCAATATCGAACAGTGAACCGCCCTCCGGCATGCACGCCCCGGGGTCAGGACAATACTCCACTCTGCCGGCGCCCAGGGAAATACTGTAACAGCCAAGGTACGGCGCATCCGCGGTTGTACGTTCAACGCTGATGCAAGTACCCGGCTTGGCAGCTCCGCTCATACCGGGGTAATTCTCGGAAACGAAGCGAACTCCACAAAGTTCTTCCAAGCGATCAGTGTGGGTTCTATGTCGGTTGGCATCATAGCTGATGTCGCCTGTGACCAAGAGCGTGCCACCTTTGCGCACAAACGATTTGATCTGTTCATAGGCCTTGTCAGGAATGCAAAATGGCATCGGATAGACCAGAGTTTCGGTAGACGCAGGCAGCTTGTCCAAGTGTTCATCGTCAATCACACCGAACCGCCATTGGCTGTCCATCATCGTTCTCGCGATCTGGTAGAACATCTTGATACTCTTGTCCGCCTGACCACCCAACATCATATTCGTCGGGATGACGAGGAAGGTATCAGGCGCTTTGTATACCGGTCGAACCTGGCGGAAGAGCAGGCTCTGGTTGCGGTAGGCCTTCAGGATGTCCTTGCGCGGGCCGTCGTTCGGATAGTTGATGCCCCAGGGGAAGATCACATCGTCCATGTCCTTCCAGCACCAATTCGCCAGGAAGGAGCCGCCCTCGCCGAAGACGTAGTGCCCGGTCTGCAGGAATCGGTTCCAGTCCTGGGTCTCGCTGTCCACCCCGTCAACGCGTTTCTGATGGTCAACCACCGAGCCGAACTCACCGAGGCTCACCGACTTCCCCTCAAACCGCCGGTCGAAGAGCTTCAGGTCGGCGCGAAGGGTGTTAATGTCGTTGTAGCTGTGCATGTTCGCGAAGTCCAGGTTGCCGACGCACATCAGCTTGTTCAGCGCGAAGTACTCCTGCAGAAAGCCGACCGTCGCCGGCATGGTCGGGTCCCCTGCCCTGACGCCTGCCTTGTTCGCTTCAACCCAGCGATTGACCAGGAAATTTCGGAAAGCATCCGCGTCGAAAGTCCGCATGTCTTCCCAAGCGTTCGTGCCGGGCTTGTACGCAATCTCGCCCAGCGGCTTCTCCGGCGGGGTCACGCGCCAGGCGGCCTTGAGTGCCTCATCGGTCTTGTACTTGTCACTCAGCCAGTCGTTCCACAGTTTGGTGACGTGCGGCAAATCCGAGTTGCGCGGCGATTGAGGCTCATTCTGGATGTCTATCATGAACCCGGGCGCGTCCTTGTAGCGAGTGGCGATGAGTTTCGCGAACTTGCGCTGTGCGGCCAGTTCCTCGTCGGTCAGTTCAACGCCCATCCAGTCGTGAAGAGTTAGGCATAGCGCCACCTTGTGCTTCTGGCAGAGCTGGACCAGGGCATCGAGCTTGCGTTCGGTGGAGATCGGCAGTTCGTCAATCGCCAGGTCGAGCGGCTTAGTGGTCATTGCAGCCGGGTTCTCTGAGACGAACGGCGAGAAGTGCAACACGCGAAGGATGTTCACGCCGCTCTCCTGCATGTGCGCCAGATCGCGGTCCCAGACCAGCGGGTTCTCGTTCGCGGAGTAGAGAATCGCGCCGGTGGCGTTCGTGCCGGAGAGCAGGATCGGCCTGTCGCCGTCGCGGAAATAGTTGTCCTTGAAGTTGAGCTTCAGACCGCCCGCGATGACCTTGGGATTGCTCGCGGCGAACCCGGTATCGAGGGTATCCACGACCTTACCGCCGATGCTGAGTTGGGCCACCACGCGGTAGAGGTCGCTGTCGAATTTCAGCGGACGCCACTCGGTCTCCAAGTCGGTGGTTCCGCCCGGTTCTACCTCAGCACTCACCGGCGGAATGCTGATCGGCGACTTGCCGTTTTGGTCGTAGATCGAGAAGGTCACCTTTCCGCTGACCGGCTTGCGTCCGAAGTTCGCGAGCTTGACCGAGATGACCGCCCACTCGCCGTTCTTGTAGCACGCCATGTCGGTTTTCAGCGAGTGAAGGTAGGTCTTGCGGGTCACGGCGTCAACGATTGCGCTCAGACTCGGCAGCAACGGGCCGCCCTTCGCGAAAAGATCCGTGCTAGTGACGCCGAAGAACGCCCAACTTGAACCGGCATACGGCCCCGCGTAGTTGTGCGCGATGGAGCCGATGGGGCCGACCAACCGGCCATACTTGTCGTATGCGTTGGCGATGGCTATGTGCCTGCCCCACTTCTCGGGGAACACCGGGTTGTTGCTTCCGAGTAAGGAGCACGCGGCATAGCCGGTCACTGGAATCTTCACCTTCAATGCCACAGGAACAACTGACTGCATGGGTGCGGCACGGAAGCCGACCGCATTGTTGAGGTGATATGTCGGATCGAAGACGCCGATCTGATCGGGATTCAGGCCCATCGTGTCGCCGGGCTTGCCGTGCCGGGTATTCAGACCCGGTTCCTTGGAATCCGCCAGCGAAACCAGTTTGCCCGACCCGTCCGCCGCGCACGGCGAGTCGAACGCGTAACCGCCCATCTGAACAAAACTGCCGCCTGATTTTAGGTAGGCCCTGATCGCGCCATCCGCAGCTTTTGGATAGCGCGCGCCGTATGGGAGTACCACGCAGTCGAAATGGTCTGAGGTAAGTATGGTGGAGTCAAGGGCGGCGGCCTTGACTAGTGTGGCGCCGTACCCGTGCTTGGTCAGTTCATCCGCAAGCGCCAGTGGATCGGCATTTGACGGCGCGGCTGGAAACCCGTCGCAAAGTATGACCACATTGCCGACACTCCCATCTTTTGCCGCAAGGTTGTTCACCGCGGTTGACGAGGTTTGCACAATCAAGATGATACAAAGGGCGGAGAGAAGAGTGCATGTATTCACGACAGACCTCCCTGAGCAAAGTACGGCCAGTGTTGAGAGAAAGATAGCACAACAACGCAACTGGTGCAAATATTTCCGCTAGTCCCGATGCCGACGAATGCAGAGTGCGAGGACAAGTGCGATACAGAGCGCAAGGGCGGTGATGGCAAAGACCGCCCGGTACGAAACCGCCTGCACGACCAGTCCGCCGAGTATGGGGAAGAGCACCGTCGGCGCGTTGGCCGTGTTCATGATGCCGATGGACGACCTGCGCTCACCTGCATCCACCGACTCCAGCAGAAAGTTCGTCAGACCTATCCATGAGCTGCCGTTCAACCCGCCAATCGCGAAGAACACCAGCCCATAAAGCCATATCGAAAAACCGTGTATCGTCAGCGCGAGGATCGAGGCAGTGACGCCGCAGAGGAGTGACAGCACTATCGCCCACTTTGGTCCAAGATGGTCGCTGACATAGCCGGAGACTCCGCTCAGGATGATGCTCCCGACTGTCTGGGCCAGCAGCAGTGTCCCGACGAGTGCGCCGGTACGTATCGCCGCATGACCATCCGCAGCTTGACGAGTGGCATACAGGATGAAGAACGGCATGGACATTCCAAATACGCCCATCAGCAGTTGAATGGCCAGCATCCTCTTCAGCCGAGCATGCTGCGCCAACATTCTGCCGATGCTCCTAGCGTAGTCCAGGAACCCGCCCTCGTGTTCCTCCGGTTCACCGTCAGGTTCACGCACGCCGAGCAGACTCAGCCAACTTGCCCAGAAGAACGCCGCCGAAGTACACATGAGCAGGGCGTAATTGAGCGGAAATCCCGGCCCATTCCTGGAGAGCATTCTTGTGATGAAGGTTGCCGCGAACAGAGCCAGCACCCCACCGCCAAGCTGGGTGAAGCCGAACAGCCTGCCTCTCAATCGCTCGGGTATGGTTTTAGCCACGAGATCGGTCCACGGTACCCCGGCCACACCCTCTGAGAACCAGAATGCTGCATAAGCACACATGAAAACGCAGAGCATCAACGTCTTCTGACCGGGCTGGGCGATGAACAACACCGCCGCAAACAGCGTCATAGCCACACGGGAGATCGCGGCGTCCTTCATTAGGAACGACTTCAGATTCCGCCTGCCCCGCACGTAATGCGCCGTCCAAAGCTGCGGTAGGAATATGCCCAGAGGTCTGATAGCCATGATGCAGCCTATTGCGAGTGAGGAGTTGGTGAGCGTGGAAAGGAACGCAGGGACTACAGTTGATGAATCAAGGAAGGCGAGGCCGCAGATGTAGCAGATTACGTCAGCGCTGAGCAGCCGAAACGACCGCCGCACTTCGATAGGGTTGTACTCGTGGCTATCAACAACTTCAACCGTATCGTTCTTGGGTGGCATGCCGCTACATCGCCCGCAGCCGTTTGATCCGCTCTTCGGTCGGCGGATGAGTGCTGAAGAGCGCGTTAAGCATGCCGCCGTGCTGCTTCAGGGGATTGCTGATGTACAGGTGCGCAGTAGCCTTGTTAGCGGCTTCAAGCGGCTCCGGGTCCAGGGCGATCTTTTCCAAAGCGCTGGCCAGTCCGTCCGGGTACCGGGTCAGCATCGCCCCCTGAGCATCCGCCAGAAACTCCCGCTGCCGGGATATCGCCAGCTTCATCATGGTCGCGATGATCGGAGCCAGAATCGCCGCAACAAGCGCAACCACTAGCATGATCGGGTTTCCGTTATCGTCGCGACTCCGGCGTCGGCCTCCACCCCACCACATGCTCCTGAGCAGCCAGTCGGAGACCAGCACAATCGTCCCCGCCAGTATCGCTACAATGGCGGAAAGACGGATGTCGTAACCCTTGATATGCGACATCTCGTGTGCGATGACGCCTTCCAGTTCCACTCGATTGAGTTTCTGCATGATTCCGCTCGTAACACAGATAACGGCATGAGCAGGGTCACGGCCTGTCGCGAATGCGTTCGGCGCGGTATCGTCAATGACATATATCCTCGGCACGGGTATGCCCGCCGCCATCGCCAGTCCTTCCACGGAGTTGACCAGAAAAGCATTCTCTTCACGGGTCGCCGGGCGTGCAGATGACATCGCCAGCACGATCTTGTCGCTGTAGTAGTAGCTCCCGATACTGGTGAATACGGCAACCACCACCGCTATGGGAAGGATGTAGTGATACCCGGTGTACTCGCCAAATGCCCACCCCACAACTCCGAGGAGGATGATGAAGAGAAACATGAAGCCGTATGACCGCCAGACGTTTGAGGAAATTTGATTGTACATAGAAAAGGACTCAAGGGGTCAAGGGATCGAGGGGGCAAGATATCCGGACCGGTATGTTTCCCTGGTCCCTCGGCCCCTTGTTCCCTCGATCCCTGGTATTCTAGAACTGCACCTTCACCGGCTCGCGGGCAGCTTCTTCCATCGTAAAGTAATCTCGCTGCGTGAAGCCGAATGACCCGGCTATCATGTTCGCGGGGAACGACTGGATCAGCGTGTTGAACGACATCACCGTGTCATTGTAGAACTGCCGCGCATAGGCGATTTTGCTCTCTGTGCCGGACAACTCCTCCTGAAGCATTAGGAAGTTCTGATTCGCTTTCAGGTCAGGATATGCCTCAGCCACCGCGAACAGGCTCTT
>JANYKG010000171.1 GCA_025358205.1 Armatimonadota bacterium | reverse complement strand
GGCAGTTCCGTGCTGGTCGGGTCGGCATCAGGCGGAAACATAGGAGGTGGAATCGTGTTTGGAGCACCGTACCTTGTGGCTGGAGCTACGTCAGATTCGTATTGGGATTACGTAGCTTACACCACCGTCCCCGAACCGTCTTCGCTTATCGCACTGGGCGCGCTAGTGTCACCTCTCTTCGCGCTTAGGCGGCGCAGAGGGAAGTAGTCTATCATCGGCTAAACAGCTACCACTGGGGAGACGGGAAACCGTCTCCCTTTGTCATCGGAATATGTCGGAAACGGTGCTAATCCCTCGGAAGGGAGTTCAAGTACGAGTGCGATTAGGAGAAGCGGAGGTGTTGGGAGGCGGAAAAAGTGGTATAATCGTCGTGGAGTAGATCAGATGGTCGCCCGCCGTCGCGTAAAGCTATGGCGGGAGGAAAGTCCGGGCTCCGCAGGGCGCGATGCTCGCTAACGGCGAGGGGGAGTGATCCCACGGAAAGTGCCACAGAAAAGAAAACGCCCCGCCTTCGGGTGGAGCAGAGCTGAAACGGTGGTGTAAGAGACCACCAGTCCCGCAGTGATGCGGGAGCTTGGCAAACCCCATCGGGAGCAAGGCCAAATAGGGAGAGGTTTCCCGCCCTCGGGCGGGAGTGAAGCTGCCCGCCGACTCTCCGGGTAAAGGCCGCACGAGGTGCGAGGCAACCCGCATCCCAGATAGATGATCATCCGAGACAGAACCCGGCTTACCGATCTACTCCTTAACTTTACGAACGGGAAATGATGGCGGACACCCTCGGTCGCCAGGGCTACGGCAGACGAGATGGCTTGCGTGGGAGACTCAGAGCCGAATAAAGAACCGGAGAGAGAGTAAGAGTACGAGGAACGGAATCCGGTCACGTATCACTCATCACTCATCACGAAGGTTTCCGAGCACAAGTACGAGTAAGATTCACGAGAAGGGGAACGAGCGGAGAGAGCCATTGGAATCACTTACCATAGTTATCGGAGGCGAGGCGGGTCAGGGGCTGGTCACAGTGGGACAGCTTCTGGCGAAGGGCCTCGTTCGATGCGGCTACTATATCGTGGTCACTCAGGGCTACGAGTCGCGCATACGCGGTGGGCATAACACGTTCGCCATCCGCGTCAGCGCCGATCCCATCCACGCCCCATGCGAGATGGTGGACGTGCTGGTCGCGCTGGACGACGATACCATCACGATTGACGGCAAGCTCCTCACTCCAAACGGCGTCATGATCGCGGACGAGAAGTTCACGCTGCCCGACGACCTCAGTCCTCGCGGACTCGCGGTTCCTTACAGCAAACTGGCAAGGGGCAAATCGCTGAATGTCGCAGCGGTCGGGGTGGCTGCGGCCATCCTCGGCATGCCGCAGGACTTGCTGGCATCCCTGGTAACAGAGACGTTCGCCGACCACCCGGAAGCCGCCGATGAGAACGCCTCAGCCTTGTCTGCAGCATTCGACTGGATCAACGGGCGCGAGGCGATGCTCCCACCGGCGAAAGAGGCGGGTAAACGGCTGACGATGAACGGCACGGACGCCGTGGCACTTGGCGCAATGGCGGCGGGTGTGACCTTCTGCTCGTTCTACCCCATGAGCCCGGCGACCGCGATCTCCCTGACGCTCGCAGAGTATTCCACACGCACTGGCGTCATCGTGGAGCAGGCGGAGGACGAGATTGCCGCGATCAACATGGCGCTGGGTGCGGCGTATGCGGGCGCGCGGAGCATAGTGCCGACTTCCGGCGGCGGGTTCGCGCTCATGTCCGAGGGTGTCAGCCTCGCGGGCATGACAGAGACGCCCGTAGTGATAGTGGTCGGACAGCGCCCCGGCCCCGCGACCGGACTGCCCACGCGAACCGAGCAGGCAGACCTGGAATTCGTACTGCGCGCAGGTCACGGTGAGTTCCCGAGGGCGATATTTGCACCGGCTGATATCGAGGAGTGCTTTCACCTCACGCGCAAGGCGTTTGATGTTTCGCTTAAGTACCAGATTCCCGCGTTTGTCCTCATTGACCAGTTCCTCGCCGATTCATACCGGGCGGTTGAGCCGTTTGCGGCGAAGGATCTCAAGCCGGTCGCATCGGGAATCGGAAGACATACCTCGTCTGAGCCATACAAGCGGTACCACGTCACGGACAGCGGGGTTTCGCCCAGGCTGCTGCCGGGGATGTCTGAAAACCTGGTGGTGGCGGACAGCGATGAGCATACCGAAGACGGCCACATCACCGAAGACCTCACCGTGCGCAAGGCGATGGTGGACAAGCGTCTGCGCAAACTGGACGGCGTGTGTACTGACGTGCTGTCCCCAACTTGCGTGGGCGATCCTGACCCCGACATCCTGTTCGTCACGTGGGGATCGAGCCGCGGCTCCGTGGAAGAGGCTGCTGAGGATATCAGGGGACGCGGAAAGAAGACGGCTGTGCTCAGCTTCTCGCAGGTCTGGCCGCTGGTGCCGGAGCAATTCGAGAGGCATCTGCTCTCCGCAGGGCGGACCATCTGCGTGGAGGGCAATGCGACTGGGCAGTTTGCGCGGCTCTTGCGGGCGGAGTGCTGCTTTGACGTCAGCGATAGGCTGCCGAGATACGACGGGCTGCCGATCACGCCGGAGTACGTGCTGAGGGCGCTTAAGATATGACAACACTGGAAGACTACGGAACATACGAAACAGCATGGTGCCCAGGTTGCGGGAACTTCGCGATACTGGACGCGGTGAAGAGCGCGCTTGTTGCAGCAAAGCTGTCACCCCATGAGGCGCTGATGGTTTCCGGCATCGGCCAGGCGGCCAAGCTGCCCCACTACCTCAACTGCAATGTGTTCAACGGCCTGCACGGTCGAGCACTGCCTGCAGCGACCGGTGCGAGACTGGCGAATCCCAAACTGCACATGATAGTCGAGAGCGGCGACGGGTGTACTTACGGCGAAGGCGGCAACCATTTCCTGGCGGCTATCCGGCGGAACCCTGATTTCACACTGATCGTTCACGACAACCAGGTATACGGACTCACGAAAGGTCAGGCTAGCCCGACGACCGAGGAAGGCCACGTAACAAAGGCACAACCGTCCGGGGTGGCTTCTGAGCCGTTCAACCCCGTGGAGGTGGCAGTCGCAATGAGGGCGTCGTTTGTCGCGCGGGGATTTTCCGGGCTGCCTGATCATCTGTCAGACCTGATTCAGCAGGGCATGGCGCACAAGGGGATGGCGATCATTGACGTGTTGCAGCCGTGCGTTTCGTTCAACAAGGTGAACACCTTCGCCTGGTACAAGTCGCGATGCACCCCACTGCCCGATGACTACGACCCCACGGACTGGGAGATCGCCCTGCGAACGGCGGCGCAGTGGGGCGAGACGATACCGGTCGGCGTCCTCTACAAGAACGACCGCCGAACACTGGAAGACCACCTCGATATGAAAGGGCCTCTTGCACTTCACAAGTCGGACAGCGCTGAGCTTGTGAGCATACTGAAGAGCTATGAGTAGCTGAGGGCTATCAGCCATCAGCGGGGAAGCAGGAGACTCGTGCATCTTACTCGTACACGTACTCGGCTGTCGTTCGCTTTGGAAGAATCGAGTACGAGGATGATCGACGAGTACGATTCACGAGACAGAGAATACGTCCCGGCTCTGTGCCGGATTTGACACAGAGCGGGGTGAAGAACTATCTTGATGTCATTTGTTCGGGTGGAGACGCATTCATGGATGATGACAAGACGATAGACCGACCCGACTTGCCGGAGTGGGTACTGCATATACGCGAGGCCGCTCAGGAAAAGCGGTGCGTGCGGATGGGCGAACCCGAGGTGTGGGGCACGGGCAACGCGCTCGCACTGGCGCCGCACCCCGACGACCCTGACGCGGTGGCAGTGACACTGAAGCTCCTCGAACGAAACGGCTGGAACCTCTACTGGGCCATACTGACCTCCGGATGGTCAGGCGTACCCGACCACTGCTGCGGACGAGAGCGCGATGCGAAAGCGCTTGTCAGAACCTCCGAGCAGATTGCATCGGCCCGGCTTTTTGGCCTGCCTGAGGAACGACTGCTCTTCCTCGGCCTATCGGAGAACAACGCGGGTGACCTGGCGTGGACTGACCGCAACTATGAGAAGTTCAACTCCCTGCTCGGCGACATTGACCCCAGCGTTGTGATTCTGCCTCACGGAAATGACTCCAACGCGACTCACCGCATGGTCTATGAGTGGTTCGCAGAGTGGGCGGAGGAATGGAATTCGCCGGTGTTGGGACTAGGGAACGAAGACCCGAAGTCTCAGCATTTCTCGCCGAACACGGAAGCGCTTTTCGGGGAGCAGGAGGCTCACTGGAAAGGTTCGTTGTTGGAGTGCCACCGCACGCAGAGCTTGCGAAACCAGGCGACTCGCGGGATGACGTTCGCCGAGCGTATTCTGGGCATGAACCACCGGGCGGCGGCGGACGAAGGCAGCTACTCTGAAAGATTTGAGGCGGCATTTTGGGGAATACGATAAACTTTGCGATAGTGTGGCTGATTATGATGTGCATCATGGTAGTGGGAAGTGCGGCTGAGGCATCAAAGTCCACCGGGCCGTGGGACTTGGCGCGTCTGAGGCAGCCGATCAGGTACGAAGTGGACAAGACAGACGGCAACCTGATCTCGATTTACTACGAAGGCGAACCCTACAACAGCAAGCCGACCAGGGTGTTCGCGTATCTGGCGTTCCCCAGCGACGCGAAAGGGCCGTCGCCCGCCATCGTGTTGGTACACGGTGGGGCCGGCCGCGCGTTCCCGGAGTGGGCGCAGATGTGGGCCAAGCGCGGGTACGTCGCCATTGCAATGGACCACTTTGGCAACGGACCAGACGGGACGCGGTCGGCTGACGGCGGACCGGATATTGGAAACATCTTCGCGAAGGTGGATACGAAGGACGCATGGCCCTACCACGCGGTGGCAGACGTCATCCGTGCGGTGTCGTTGCTCTCCGCCATGCCGGAGGTTGACCCGAAGCGAATTGGCCTGACGGGCGTCTCCTGGGGCGGTTTCGTGACGTGCATCGCCGCCGGACTGGACGACCGCATCAAGGCGGCGGCCCCGATCTACGGCTGCGGATTCCTGCATGAGGGCAGCATATGGATGGAGACGCTGACCGCGATGGACGCGGCGCAGAGAGCGAACTGGGTGAGCAACTTCGACCCATCCAGCTACCTCTCCAACGCGAAGATGCCCATGCTGTTCATCAACGGCACGAACGACACGTGCTTCTGGCTCGACAGCTACCAGAAGACCTACCGCCTGGCCAAGAACCGCACGCTTTCCATCCACATCGAGATGCCGCACGGTCAGGAGCAGGGCGCGTCGCCTGAGGAGATCAGGATATTCATGGACCAACACCTCAAGTGCGGACAGCCGCTCCCCAAGCTGGGCAAGATGAAGCTGGTCGGCGGCAAGATATCGGTCGGCTTTCAGTCCGAGGCTGGGGCGAAATTGGCGGTGCTGAACTACACGACGGACACGGGAAACTGGCGCGACAGGAAGTGGATCACCAAACCGGCGGTGGTTCGGGGTTCGTCCATCGAAGCCGATCTGCCCGGGGCGCGGCCGATCGCGTGCTTCATCAGTCTGACGGACGCACGCGGCGCACTGGTCAGCACCGAGCATAGGGAAATCGTGCGGTAGGAGTTGGCCGTAGTAAACGAAACTTAACTAACGCGTGAATTTGGCGCGAGATAATAAAGCAAAACGGCATTTCGTTTATTATCTCGCCGGTTCAGCCTTCATTGACTAAGATTCGTTTACTACGTCTCCACCACGCGAACGTCCGTCTCATCCGCAAACATGTCGAGATATGGTTGGTATGAGAACACCCTGTCGCGTTTCCCGGCACCGGTCTGTGTCAGCAGTCCAGCCGCCACAAACTGCGCGACAATGTTGTTAGCTGCCGGAATGGAGATCCCCAGGATTTTGTGAGCTATCTTAACACTAATGATCGGGCTATCATACAGAACATCCAGCAGCCTCAAGCTGTTTGCCGCTCTGCCAAAAGTATCCTGAATCAGGCGCCGATGATCTTCGCGAAGAGCAACGATTCGACCAGCGGTGTCTGTTGCCTGCCTAGATACCTCGTATACACCTCTCAGAAAGAACTTCAGCCATCCTTCCCAGTCACCCTTGAGCCTAACTGCCATCAAACGGTCGTAGTATTCCTGACGGTTCTGCTTGAAATAGTAACTCAGGTAAAGCAGCGGACGCCTCAGTATGCCCTGTTCGCAGAGCATAAGAGTTATCAACAGCCTGCCAATTCTCCCGTTGCCGTCGAGAAACGGGTGGATGGTCTCGAACTGAGAATGAACAAGACCAATCTTGATCAAGGCGGGCATCGGAGATTCGTTGTGGATGAACTTCTCCAACTCGCTTAGCGCAGAAACCATATCCGGCACGGAAGGTGGGACAAAGGTAGCCTTTGATAGAGAACTCCCAGCGGGACCAATCCAGTTCTGTGACGTGCGGAACTCACCAGGTTTGCGCTCCCCGCCCCTCACTCCTTGGAGCAACTTACTGTGAACTCCACGTATGAGACGTTGCGATATCGGCAACTCAGCCAGACCAGCTATACCATGGTTGAGCGCCCGGACATAGTTTACTACTTCTCCAACATCCGCCGGCACTCCACGACTAGCATGGCTCGCCTCATACTCGAGCAGGTCAACCAGTGAGGTCTGCGTTCCTTCAATCTGAGAACTTAGGACCGACTCCTTGCGGACATACATCGCTACAAAAAGATCAGGGTTGGGGCGTGACTCTGCAACCGCATCAAGACGGCCGAGAGCGCGGTCGGCATCAGACAGGCGTTGCCATAGCTCCATATCTATGTTGATCGGAGGTTCAGGCGGTAACGGATTTGGGATGAACGCTTTGTACTGCAGTTCACCTGTTAGTTGGCTAACGTACTGCCCTGCGCGGGTAGATTCTTAATCTATCATAGTTCACCAAATTTTACTATGGGATAGATCTGATGGGCCATAATAAAGCAAAACCCCATTTTCGTTTATTATGATAGCAAAAACGCGCGCAAAAGTAAAGCAAACCTTCATTTACGGCTTCAGCAGCACCTTGATGGATTCCTTGGCATCGTGGACCATGTGGAGCGCCTTCTCGTACTGCTCAAGCGGCAGTTCGTGCGTGACGATCCGCGAAACGTCCACCAGCCCGCGGGTGATGTAGTCGATCGCCAGCGGGAAGCAGTACGGGGCCAGGTGCGCGCCCAGGACGCTCAGTTCCTTCTTGTCGCCGATGATCGTCCAGTCAATGGTGGCCGGCTCGCGGAAGACTCCGTACTCCACAAACGTGCCAAGCTTTCTCAGCATCAGCAGGCCGGGCAACACGGACGACGCATAGCCGGTCGCGTCTATGTAGACATCGCAGCCGTAGCCGTCGGTCAGCTCCTGCACGCGGGCGACCACATCCTCTTTGTCAGGGTTCAGCGTCAGGTCGGCGCCAAGGGTTTTCGCTACCTCCAGCCGGTAGTCTTTAGGGTCGATGGAGATCAGCAGCGAGGGATTCAGCAGTTTCGCGACCCCGACCATGCCGAGGCCAATCGCGCCTGCTCCGGCGATAACAACCACATCGCCAAGCTGAATCTGCGCGCGCTGAACCGCATGGATGGAGCATCCCAAAGGCTCCACCACTGCTGAATGAGTGCGAGGCATCCCCTCGGGCAGCTTGTAGTTTCTGGCCTTCGCGGGGAACTTCATGTACTCCGCCCACGAGCCGGGGACGGCCTGGCGGAATCCGTAGACGTGAGACTCCCGACACAGCCAGTAGCGTCCGGTCTGGCAGTACCGGCACTCACCGCACGGGACGATCTGCTCCGAGACCGCCATGTCGCCGATCTTCAGCCCATGCTTCTCACCTGCCCCTTCGCCGAGCTGCACGACCTCGCCCGCAAACTCGTGACCGGTGATGATCGGCGGCTCGCACGCGCCGGGGGTAACCTCGTCGCCCCAGAAGTGGTGCGCGCCGGTGTAGCACTTCACGTCGCTAGCGCAGACCCCGGCGTGGTCAACCCTAATGACCACCTCGCCAGGCCCGGCCTGCGGAACAGGCGCTTCTTCCAGTCGGTAGTCTTCTGCGCCGTAGATGACGACAGCTTTCATGGTCTTGGGCAGTTGCGGTCCGTGTGTCATGCGGGTTCCTCCCGTAAGATCAAGATACACCCAATCTTATCACAGGCGGTGCGGTCAATCCAAGCGGGGCCACTTCGGCTTGCACAACCTACTTAGCGGTACTTCCGGCTGCAGCCAGCTCCTGCTGTGCAGGATCCCACTCCCGTACGAAGTTCCCAAATGCCTCTGCGGCGAGCGCCGGGCTGATGAAATAACCTTGCGCGTAATCGCAGCCGATGGTGCGCAGTATCTCCATCTGCGATTCGGTTTCCACCCATTCCGCGGTCACCTTGACGCCCGGCTGACCATGCGCCATGTCAACGATGGAACGGACCAGCGCGTTGTCGTTCGTATTGTACTCGATGTCTCTGACGAAGGAGCCGTCAATCTTCAGAAGTACCACAGGAAAATCCTTCAAGCGACGGAGCAATGAGTGGCCTGTGCCAAAATCATCAATAGCGATGCAGATGCCCAGTTCCCGCGCTCTCCGTAGAGTCTTTTTCATTGACTGGTAATCGGCGGCGAAATCGGTCTCAGTCACTTCCAAGTTAAGGCATTGCGGATCAAGCCCGGTATCCGATAGTGCGGCACTGACTGAGTCTAGCCAACTCGCCTCGCAAACCTGTCTGGTGGATACGTTCACGGCGATCTGAGACAAGTGTATCCCTTCGTCACGCCAGGCCATTGTCTGCGCGCAAGCCGTGCGCAGCACGTACTGCCCGATCTGGCCCATTACGCCAATCTCCTCGGCGATGGGTATGAAGAGGCTTGGCGAGAGCATACCTTTTTCGGGGTGATCCCAGCGAAGAAGCGCCTCAGCGGCGAGGATCTTTCCATCCCTTAGGGACATGATAGGCTGGTAGTGGACGTCGAACCGGCCCTCATCGAGAGCCATGCGGATGTCTGTTTCCATGTCCGCCCGGCGTTGAATCTCAACGTCCATATCGCCGCTATACCAGCAGGATTGCCCTCTGCCTGATTGCTTGGCACTGTACATCGCGGCATCGGCATGCTTGACCAGAGCGACAGTATCCGCGCCGTCAGACGGGTAGCTAGCTAGACCGACGCTCACCCCAATTACCAATCTGTGACCGTGTATCTCGAACGGTCGGCTAATGCTGTCAATTACCCTGGAAGCCACACTCTCAGCGGTCTCGCGGCTCACACCCCGAGGGAGGATCACAGTGAATTCATCCCCGCCGAGACGCGAAAGTATATCATCAGAACGGAGACATGACTGAAGCCTGGCCGCCACGTTTACAAGCAGCAGATCTCCGACCTTATGCCCAAGCGTATCATTGACGATCTTGAACCTATCCAAGTCAAGGAATAGCACAGCAAAGGAGCGTGATTTCTTGCCAGCATCTCCTGTGACAAGTTCGCGGAGGCGTTGCTCGAAGTACTCGCGATTCGGCAGGCCGGTGAGCGTGTCGTGCGTCGCCTGGTGGCTCAGCTCGATAGCGTTCTCCTCGATCTCCCCTTTCGCGGCCTCCAAAGAGACTGAATAGTCATAGGAATGAACCAAGGCTTCCTGGAGTTGCTGGTTCAGAATCTCAGTGCTGTCCTTCGCCATGGCAAGCTCTTCAACAGATCTCTTGCGCTCTGTGATATCGCGAATATTGCAGTAGATCAACGATGCGTCGTCAGTTCGGAAGACATTGCCGACAAACTCAACCTGAATCCTACGACCATCTTTCGTCTCAAGGGGGAGGTCTTCGTACCTGATATAACCCTCCGACTGCAGTTCCTCGAAAGCCCTGATTGACGCGGTTTCGTCCTTGATTAAACCGATATCCCAGAGGTTCTTCCCGATCAGTTCTTCTTTTGAATATCCGATGAGCGACTCGATGAACGGGTTGACGTCAATGATCTCGCTGGTATCCTGATTCAGAATCAGTATTCCATCTTGGGCTGCTTCGAAGAGGCGGTGGTATCTCAACTCGCTTGCCTTCAGAGCCTCGTCCGCCTGCCTGCGCTCAGCCAGGTCTCTGCCTACGCATAGGAGGAGCGGTTTGCCATCCGCTGATTCAAGCGCCGTCAGAACATACTCGAACGGAATGTGCGTCCCCTGCTTCGTGACCAACGACAGCTCTGCCTTTCCATATCCTTTGGCGAGTGCAGAGCCGACAGCCATCTGTGCCGCGTTGCGGTCGGCTTCGGCACAGAATTCCTCAGGCGCCTTCATGCCTGCTATCTCTTCGTCTGTGTAGCCACTGACTTCTGCGAACCGCTCATTCCATCTTATCGGTTTGCCGGTAGCCGGCTCAAATAGGAACACGGTGTCCATCGGTCCATCAAACAGACTGGCCGCAGACCCATCCTCACTTCGCCTTGCGTCCATGCGAGCGGCAGCGGCATCGGTGGAGACTTTGGGGGGACAAGCGCAAATGCGGGGTTCTCTCTTGTCTTGATCTGCAGACGTGATCTTGGGCGAACGTCCCTTGATCCCCACATCTGCTCTCTTCTTCTGTCGAGGCTCTTGCGTCATGTTCCGCCCCCTCCTCTCCACCAATGACGGGAGTGTTTGATTAGTTTACGCCCGTCGTAAAACACAGTGAGGACGTTTGTGGATTGCATATCGTTGTTCATACCCAGACACCAAGCGAGACCAAACTCACTTCAGACGATGTGATGAGTAGTGGCGGATTGGATAACCGTCCGTGAGGAGGAGATCACAAGACGAACTATCCGGCGGCGGCCAGACCAGTGGGTGATGTAAGGACACCGGGGATCTGACCCTGTCTACAACAGGGTCAGACCGGATGGCGTGATGACAGCGAGTCTCTCGGTATTCCCGGGGATGACAGACAGTCCGGTGACCTTGGCTTGAACGGCCCAACTGGTAGTGATCTTCCCGTTCAGGTCGAGAACGAAGACATCCCCATCCTCGGTCCCAACGCAGATCTCCTGCTTGCCGTCGCCGTTCAGGTCAGCGAGAACCAGGTTGACGACCGGCTCACCTACATCGCGTCGCCAGATCGGTGTGCCGTCCCCCTTCAGTGCCACAACATCGAACTCGAGCGACCCCGCGACGATGTCCTGAACGCCGTCGCCGTCCACATCCGTCAGCGCCATACCGGTCACCTCGTCGCCGGTGTTGTAGAGCCACTGTCGCTTGCCCGCCGCATCCACGGCATGCACGTTGCCGTCCGCACCGCCGAAGAGGACGGCCGGCTTACCCGTGCCGGTCACATCGCCCACAACCACGCTGTTGTTTCGCGGGCCGATGGGCTTGTAGTCCCAGAGCATTTCGCCTGTGGACTTGAAAGCGCGCCACGAGTAGTAGTCCGATCCGGCTATGACATCCTGCTTGCCGTCGCCATCCAGGTCGGCAGTGGCTCCAGCGGTTGCGCTGTGCAGTATCTCGTAGTTCTTGATCTCGTTTCCGGCGGAGTCGAGGGCATAGTAGTTCCAATTCTCGGTCCCGATTATCAGCTTGCGTTTGCCATCGCCGTTGAGGTCGCCGGACGTGATGCAGACCACCGACGCCGGGACTTTGAAGAACGGCAGATCGTGCTTCCAGAGCTGTTTGCCGGACTGATCGAGCAGATAGACGGATGCGCCGGATGTCCCGATTGCGATTACGGGCGGTGCGCTTGGCTCCAGCTTGCCGACCCATACGGCGCGGACGGAGCTACCCGCATCGAAGGTCCAGCGAGGTTTTCCGTCAGCGGTGAAGGCGTTCACCTTTCTGTCGGTTGTGCCTGCGTAGATGCCGCTTTCGTCCGATGCGAGCGAACAGAACTTGCCGGGGACACCGGTCTTGACCTGGGTGGACGCGACGGAAGATGTGACTGCATACGCGGGCGCAGGTTTCGGCAGGGTCAGGTGGAAGCCCGATGGAAACGACACACCGGTGATCTCAGTCCGCCCCGGCTTCAGCTCTGTGATCTCGCCCTGAAGCGTCACTCTAGCGTTGGCATCGGTCACGACAACCGCCTTGCCGCCGGAGAACTCCACTGAAACCGGCACATCGCTCTTGAACGCTAGTAATCTGCCTATCCCCAGATAGGTCGTGTTCGCCAGCGCGATGCTCTTTCGGGAGAAACGGTAGACGCCTGCATCGGTTGTCACGCCGGGAACGACCTCGTCACTGCCGCCGCGGACACCGATGAGCGCCTGGTCATCGCCCGTGCCGAGAAGGATGGACGACTCCCCTGCCCTCTGCGACTCAACGGGAGCGCCGCCGTAAGCCTCTGTACTCATCACGTTCATGATGAACACCTTGCCGCCGGTGCGCAGCTTCTGTGTACGAATCTGCTGGAGCGTGCGAATATTGGGTTCGGCGTACTTGTAGCCCTTCCAGTTCTGGCCGATCACGGAGTCGTCGGTTTTGCGGAGATTCGCGCCGTCCAGGTTGCGGATGGAAAACGCGGGACCTTTCTGCGTTACGCGGAAGAGGTTGCGGTCGAGAGTCGGTTCGCCGAGGGTCTGCCAGTACGCGCGGAAACTGTACTCAGCGGTGGTCTGCGCCTTCAACTCGTCAATAAAAACGAAGGTGTGGCCCTTGTCCCAGATGATGTTGCGCGTCCAGTCGGTTCCTGCATAATCGTGCGTAGTTGTGCTGCTCATGCCGACGCTCGGCAGATCGGCGGAAACCCGCTTTTCGCAGAAGATGGGCAGCCCAGAGCTTTGGCCGTTGCGGAAAATGAGCATCGTGTTGTGGTACTTCGGCAGCGACTTGATGTAGTCCGAATCGCACAGCCAGATGCGCCCGCGGTCGGTCATGCGCAGAACTGAGTTGCCGTCCCAGTGGCCGTGGTAGCAGTAGCTGATGCCGTCTAGAAGCAGGTAGGCGTCCTTCGGGTCAAACGACTTGCGGAAGGTGATTTTCTCATAGGTGCGCTCCTGAGGCACGGTTTCCTTGCCCACGTAATGCGCGTAGAAGAGCGGATCGGTGGGCATACACTTGAGACCGAAAAGGTCCGTCGGTTCCACCGGCTTAACGTTCGCGGCAAGCGCGCCGGGGCCGGTCTGACATTGCGCCTTGCGGGTCTTCTCCAGCGCCCAGGCCCAGCGACCGTCGCGGTCAACACCGAGCATCATTGACCAGGGCGCCTGCACAGAGAGCGGCGCATACCCGGCCACGTCGCCGAAGCTGACTGGGTAGCCGAGGTTGTCCATCTCCATGATGCCGAGGTTGCCGGACATGCGCGACTTGCCGGACGTGAACCAACCAAAATCCTGGCGGCTGACGGCATAGCGACACATGTGGCGGGTGATGATCCACTGGTATGCGCCGCAGTCTTCCATTGGCTTGAACGATTTCATCTGCAGTCCGAAGCACCAGTCGGCCATCTGCAGCCACTTCGCGGAGTCAGGCGTGTCGTAGTATTTGCCGAAATACTGGCCTGCCGCAAGCCACCCCTGCCCCTCGAACGTGTAGTGGTTCTGCCGAAGCGAAGGTTTTTCCAGGCCCTTTGAGTAGCCATGGTCTTCCCAATACTTGATGTAGTCGAGGATGATGGCAGTGATACGCTCTCGGTCCGAGTCGGTCAGCGAGGCGCTCTCTTCGAGGTTGTCCCAGCCGGTGATGAACGGGCCGAACAGGAAGTCTGCTGCCCCGCCCCACGGCCCGCCGAAACTACCCTGGCCCTCGCCTTTTGCCAGTTCGCCTGCCTTCAGCGCCAGGTCGCGGAACAACTTGGCGTAGCACTCGCGACCACTCTGGTTGTACGCACCCGCGGCATAGCTGATAGGGTTGAAGACTCCTGCTTGGATACCCGCCTTGTAAGCGTCTTCGGCATCCTTCACCTGCTTGGCGATCTCGGCGTCAGTCAGATCGGTAACCAGCTTGGGATTTGCCTTGATCGCGGCGCGTGAGAACTGCGCATCGAAAGTCCGCGTGACTGTCAGTGTTGGGCCAGTGGAAATATTAGAACAGAATCGCTCAACTCCGCGTTTGATGCCGGATGAATCGCTGCCGGTGATGAGAACAACGTTCGCACCCGTACCCCAGGGATCGTGGATCGTGCGGATGATGTATCCGCCCGCGCCGGGGTACTGGGTGTCCACGCCGGCATAAGCCATGAAGCAGAGGTAGGTCACAAGCAGGCTGGACTCCTGATTGCCAATGAGAATAATGTTTCGATCCGGCGTCTGCTTCAGCTTGCCGGGCGGCTCAGCGTAGTCGGTATCGTTGGCGATAGGCAGTTCCGCACCGGACGCGCTCTTGACCGCGCCTTGCACCTTCGCGGCAAGGCTCGAATCGGGAGAAATGATGACGGCGTTCGGTTTGCCGTCCTTCACCAGCACGGTATCGAGTACGAACGGCTTCCGCACCAAAGCAGAACACGCGGACGTACCGACGGCAACCAGTATCGCAAGCAGGATTACTATTCGAAAGACGAATTTCGCCATTGAAACCTCCGAGGGTTGAGTTACGATACTCTTTGGCTGTCGAGCATGTGGATTCCTGTGTAGAACGCTATCTTACCGCGTCCATCTTGCACACCTTCACCGCAAGGCCGGATGAATCGGAAGCGATGTGGGACACGCGATCAAAGGTCTCCTCGTCGCCCGTGATGACGTAGACCGGCGAATCATCCGGCGTGAATCGCTGGCCGGGCTTCAGAGAGACATCCAGGAACGGGAACCTGTGGACATCGCCACGCCACTTTCCTGCGGGGTCCTTCCACAGGCTGATTCGGAAGTTTGCGGGCGCCGACACTCCATAGCACAGATTGGTCTTATCATCGTACCAGTACCTGCCGCGCGACTGGCCGACGGACGGATCACCGCCGATGCTGGGAGCCAGGTAGTGAAAATAGGACCGAAGGCTCCAGGGTTCCAGGTCGGCGTTCTCGATCCACAGACAGCGACTGGTCAGGTACGGTTGGTTCGGGTACACGACGAACCGATACTTCGTGCGAAATGCGTGCGGACGAACCGATGTCTTTGCCGATGAATCGCCGCTCCACCGGAATGTCATGTCCAGGACCAGTGCGACCGGTCCGTTCGTCGCCCGGATGTCCTCCACGGTGTCCGGCCTCAGCCAGAAGCCCTGTCCCGCCTGTTGGTTGACTATCGGTAAGAGACCCCCTACCTCCGTGCTCTTGTACTCAATGCGGTCGAAGGCGTTTCCACCGCTGTCACCTCTGATCAGCTTCAGAATCCCGTTGTCAGCTTCGAATCCACTGCCCGCCGGGGTGTATTTGACTGGAGTATCGGTCTCCGCATCATCATGCACGCCGGGATAAACGTAGAGAGTGGCGCACTTTCGTGGCTCGACGATTTGGACTTGAAAGAGAATGCTGTCCCCAGGTATGACCTGCGACGGAACCATCATGTGAACATTGCCCCCTAAACTGATATCTGTCTCGCCGATCATGGTCGCATCCCGACTGAAGGACATGCGAAGGTCGGAAAGTTTGATGGACATCGGCACGTTCAGGGCTTCCTGATCGGTCAGGTTCGCGACAAGCACAGGGATGCGTCTTGCGGACGACGGTTCAGGAACGTAGAAGAGATCATGCGCTTCGTTGTCGGCAGAATTCGGCTCGGCAAGGGGGTCGTCGGATTCGATGCGGCAGATGAGCAAGTGGCCGCCGGGCTTTGGTGACTCGCCGTTCAGCAGATCCAGATTCCGTGACTCTCCGCCAACGAGGCTCACGGTGCGCTCTGACTTCCGACCGTCAACCCAAGTGGTCACCTTGCACTTCGCTGAGGCCTTGCCGCTGTTACCCACAACGAAGACGCCCTGCTTTCCCGAAGGCTTGGTATACACATCCGCTACATTGCTGCTGTGAATGTCATAGGCGCGAGCGTGAAGTTTGGTCGCAGCCTCGGTGATCGGCCCATACGGCTTGTCGTTGACATCCACCAGACCGTAGTTCGAGTCCTCAGGAAAAGTCTTTGCTATGCCAAGCGCCGGCTCGTCCACCCACATGAAATAGTCTGACCCCACTATGAACGGCGTGGAGAAAAGCAACTTCTGGAAGACCGTAAAGGCCCGCGCGCGATCAGCCTGAGTGCGGACCCTCATACCCGCGCCGTGGACCGACGGCAGACCCGCGTCCAGTCCGGGGAAGCTCCACTCCGTGATCATCATCGGGCGATTCGCCTTCGTATGCCAGCCCGCGAGGTCGGATTCGAAGCCGTCAGTCATAACCCCCCTCACCAGATCGAGGTTCCGATAGCAGTTCACGCTCACGATATCGCAGTACTTTCCGTCGGCCGCCCAGACATCAGGCGCGGACCCGGCAAACCTGCACCCGAGGATCATGTGGTTTGGGTCAATCTTTCGGATGGCGGAGGTGGTTCCCGCGAAATACCGGTCGGCGCAAAGCTGGGCATAGGCGATGACGTCTTCCTGGGCCTTCGGGGATGCGGATTTCGGCGCCTCCATGAGCTTCAGGAGGTCATCAAAGCTGGATGCATTCGTTTGCCAAACAAGGTTGAACGCGCTTATGTCACCGCCGTAGCGCGTTTTCAGCATATCCACCAGTGCGATCTTTGCCGTGTGGTCAGACGGGCGTTTGAACGTGTCATTGAAAAGCGAGCCGGTCTTGCCGTACCACTCAAGCTCATTGTCCAGGAAGTAGCCGATCAGCCATGGATCGTCCTTGTGAGGCGTACACTGCTTCGTTGCCTCGTCATCGCAGAACTGCTGCCATTTCGCGCTGAAGACGTTCGGGAACCCGGTCCACGTAGTTCTCTCAGTAATGTAGTCTATGCTCGAAAAGCCCTGACCCAGTGCAGCGAACTCCATATATGGGAGACCCTTGTACCGGGTTGACGGCGAATTGTTGGCGGCGAGCGCGGTGAATCCCCAGGACTTCAGGCGCTCGACCGCGTTGTCGGCCCACTTCTCCTCGCCCCCGTATGTCTTCTCGTTGTTTTTCTGGTACGGCGCATATCCCAGCGCCTCGCACCAGTGGACGTTGTAGTTCACGTGGTCGGTGCCGATGATGAAGAAGGCGTTGCCTGCCGGGTCAATTGTCCACCACTTGTCGCCAAAACGCTGCACGTGGAAAAAGCCGGTCTTCTTGCCGAAGATTCCGATGCTGCTCTTTGTGGGATATGATGGAGGTGACATGGTAGCGCCCTTTCCCGAAACAACGTCAGAGGCCGCGCAGCCGACCGACAGCACCGCCAACACGCAGATCATTGCGAGACGCTGTGATGTATGAAAGACGTGTTTCGCCATGGAAGCCTCCGGTTTAGCGTTGACCAATGGCATGTTGGACACGATGTGGCGGTATTCCTTGCGTGGAGGATGATTCGGCGTCTACATCGAAACCCACCTTGTAGAACCTAGCACGAGATGAGGGCGGCTGGTCATGAAGATAGACATGGACGAACTGCTACTGGCGATGGACTGCGGGGATTTGGAAGAACGCTACCACCTGGACAAACAAACAGGCGAAGTAATCCTCCTCACGGGCGACACGGAATGCGATCTGGACGATTTTCTGGAAAGCGTAGGCGAGTTGACCGGCTCTGAGGAGGAATCGGCGCGCTTTGAGGCATGGCTTGCGGAGTCTGGTTCTCCCGATTGGCAACAGGACGAGCTAAGGCTGCGATACCAGATGGAATGCGATGACACTGGCAGATTCGTGACGATACCGGCCGCTGACTCGCGTGAGAGCTATCACGACATGGAAGCGTTCATCGAGACCGTGGACGACGAGAAGTTGCAGAACAGGCTTTGGAGAGCCGTTGGGGGCAGAGGCGCGTTCCGAATGCTCAAGGACACGCTGATAGACGTTCATGACGAGCGGGAACGATGGTTCGAGTTCAAGAATGACCGACTCAGAACAAGGGCTTTGGACTGGCTGGAGTCGATAAACATTCAGCTCGAAGAAGGGTGAAGGTAGACAATGGCGTTACCAAATGAAGTGCGAACCGAAGTTGAAGGAGTGATGCAGGAGTATTGCGCGAAGAAGATACCCCTGCAACATCGTGACAAGATCAGGGTGTCGTTTGGAATCCGGGGCAACAGCGTGACTCTATACGAGGAACGCCCGCCCTGGGACGGACGGGGCGGATGGACTAAAGGGGCGATAGCGCAGTTTCGCTATGACGAAGAAAGTGGGGAGTGGGATCTGTACTCCGCCGACCGGAACGAAAAATGGCATCTGTATTTCGATACCGATGCATCAGAGGACATCCACGACTTGCTGGACGAAGTTGACGACGACCCGACGGGCATATTCTGGGGATAAGGATCAGAACTGCTGACGTTCATTTCGTCACTTCCCCATAAACCTCGGGACATTTTCAGCGAAGCTGGTGTCATAGCGTTTCTGCAGACGGGTGGTGTCAAGGGTGTCGCGCAACAGCTAGACCACCAAGACACCCTTCGACAGATTCAGGGCAGGCACGAGAACACTGAGAGGTGAAGAAGCCCGCCTCGGCTTATGCTAAGGCGGGCCTGCAAAGTGAGAACCAGATGTCTAGATGACCTAGCTCCTGCGCAGTCTCTTGAACCCTGCGACTGAGCCGAGTCCCATAATACCGAGGATGATGCTCATAGGTTCTGGGACAACCGGTGACGCCTTGATGGCAAACATCTGCAGGTTGGTGTCACGCAGGATTTTGAAATTGCCGACCTCAGTTGATCCGGTGTACGCATCTCCCAGGGCTAGATATCCCTCAGCTTTGGCGAACAAGTCGGATGCGTTCCCGCCGCTTACACTGAAGCCATATGTGCTTCCGTACGTCCCCCAGAAGTCTGAGCGACTTGTGTTCCAATCCCCCTGGACGCCTTTCCACGTCGCCAACTGGAGGGCGGCGCGGTCAAGGTCGTTGGACACATCCGCATTACTCAGCATGTTGGTCAGTTTGTACCAATCCGTAGAGGTATGGATGTTGTTGTTCATATAGGTTCCATTTGTGCTGAAATTATACACTGCAAAATTCGAGCTTTGCGGCCCATAACCAATGGTGTGCAGGGAATCAATGCACATACCAAATCCCGTCCAGGAATATGCCGGACCTATGTATTGGCTTAACGCAAGCGTAGGCTGACCTATCGTTGCTCCGAGCGCCAAAGCGCCGCCGTCGCCACCCGTAGTCGAGATGCTCCCCCAGTAACCTGGAGTCTCGCTAACCAAGTTCACACTGACTACTGTTGCCGGTCCCTGCGTAGGCGTTGTCTGTGGTATCACCTGCTCGTTGTTGATGACTCCGTCGTACGTTGGTGTGAAAGCCGAACCTGCAAACGCCGGGATACAGAAGACTGCTCCCAGCAGAAATGCCAAGCCCAGCATAAGAACGATTTTTCCACTCTTCATTTTCTTCTCCTTCGGATAATGTACTGATATGAGTGCATGGTTGTCCTGAGCACAAGCCTGATAACTACCATCATCTTAAGCTTACCCAATTCGAAACACTATGACTCCTATCGGTAAGGTGCAAGATTCGTGCCGTTCGCGCCTATCCGGTATTGTTACCATGCCGGCTCCGGTGATCTGTGCGTGAGACTCCAGAAAAACTGGTAGTCTTAACAGGGAACCTGGTACTCATTGACGAGCGTGTAGCGCGAAAGTTCATTCTCTTCGATCGCCGGGAAACGCTCTCGCTTTTCGAGGAAATAGTTGTCGGTCTTGTCGTCGCACACGCTTGATACCTCGCCTGTTAGCGACGGGCCGGTACCCTCCTCGCCCCAGAACTGGTGGAAGGTCCTCGGCGGAAGGCAGATGCTCTCGCCGGGGAGGATGCGCTGTGTCTCGCCGGGCGAGACCATCCGACTGATACCGCTGATCTTGAGAGTGAACGGTTCATCGGACGGACGGTTGTCCGGGCCAGCCTGCCAGACGGTGATCTGCACATTGCCGCCGCCCCTGTTGATAATATCCTCCATCTTGGACACGTGGAAATGCAAAGGCGCGCGCTGGCCTTCGGGGTTGTAAATCGCCTTTTCCGCGTATATTTTGGCGTATCTGGGATCGCCGTGCCGCCCGTTGCGGATGGTGAAGAGCGTCCGCCCGATGGTGGCAAAGTCGCCGCTGCCGAGAGCGCAGTTGCGGATCTCGTCCATCTCCGGCCCAAGCTCCCGCCACTTCTCCGGCGGCCATGATGCGTACTCGGGCAGCAGGAAGTTCATCTTTGCGAAGAACTCAGCCGCTATGTCTATCGCCTTGTTGATCTCCGATCTTTTCATGTCTACTCCGTTCTCTCTATTTCGCCCACTGGCGGAACTTCAGTTCGCGCAGGGTAAAGCCCTTGTCCGATGTAGCGGAAAGCCTGACGAACACCGCGTCCGAGTCCAGCACGCCGTAGACCACCACCCGGCGAAGGAACGCGGGACGGCCTGCGTACCCTGAGGCAGCCTGGCCGGTAAACCTCAGGTAGACGGTCTTGGACTGCTTGAGATACCGTGTTAGGTCGAGCAGGTGGAACCACGCCGCGTCGGGTGTGCCCTTCGTCGGCGAGGTCAACTCCGCGCGCCAGGTCTTGCCGGCGGACGAGCACTCAACCTTGTACCCGTTCGCCGCCAGAAGCTCCACGCGGCAGTCGGTCACGTTAGGCAGGCTAAGCTTATAGATGAAGGACTTGCCGGACGCGACCGAGCGGCAGTTGCCGTCCACTATTGAAGATCCGTTGTCGGCGCTCAGGATGCTCTTGTCGTTCGGCGGGGCAAGCATGAGCATCTTCAGCAGATCGTCCTTGCTGCCGGTCAGGAACGACAGGTCGAGCGACTGGTCGGAAATACCCTCGCTCCAGGAGTCTAGACGCTCGTACCAGCGCTTGCCGTCCGGGGAGACCTCCACGCGGAACTGACCCCGAATCCTAAGATCAACACCCGCGCCGGACGACCCCTTCGTGTCGAAGCGGTAGACGCGCGAGTTCTTCCCAGCCGGGCCGACCAGGTGCGCCTTCTCGGCGGCTGACCCAGGGGTGATGGTGATGGTTCGGATATCATGCTTGGGCCTTGTGCCTGCACTGATCGTCTGGAGCTTGTCTCTCCCAGGTATGAAGAACGGGTTCTGGACAATCGCCTGTTTGGTTATCTCCACCTTGCCCGAAGCATCGTACATCGGGAATGCGCCGACCGGAACCAGGTACTGCGTCTTCCGTGGAATGTTGAGGCCTTTCAGGCATAGCCCCACGTACTCCGGGTTCGCGTCGTCCTGCGCCCAGGGTCCGCAGCCCGCATCGTGCCACATCTCCCAGCACTCCGATTTCCAGGTCGGCAGCGTAATCGCCTTGAGCTTGATCAGCTTGTCCACATCCTCCAGCTTCCCGGCGTTGCCCCAGACGCCCATCGGCATGGAGCCGAAGTAGGTATTCATGCCGCCGGGGTCATCCATGGGCTTGCCGTAACGGTAGATCGTCTTGTCGTCAATGGTGTAGACGGTTAGGGCGCGTTCCCATGCCTCGCGGTACTCCTGTTTGCCGGTAGCATCGTATGCCAGCCATGCGGCCTTCACGCAGTTCCAGTGGTCCCATCCGCCCGGCCAGCCCTTGCCGTCGTAGCCGCTCTCGGGGGAGAGCATGCGCTTCATCACCAGGTCGAGCAACTCGGTGTAGTGGTCAACCATCTTCTGATCGCCGAGCGCCTTGCCGGTCTTCACCATCCATGCGGCGGCGCGAACCGGGAAGAACACTCGTACCAACTTCATCCCGCGCTTCTCCGCGTCAAGCAGTTCGTTCACCGCGTTTGCGGCGTTGATGCGAGCAGTGGGCGCGAGCGGGTCGTTGTAGCGCGTGAGCATGTAGGCCCCCGCGGCGAGGCCTGCCGGGATGGCGTTGTGCATCTGCTGAGGCGGGAACCCGGCGGTCATGAGCTTGCCTTCAGTAAGAAAGTGCTCCGCGTTGCGGAAGATGTACTCCATGTCATACTCGTTCGCGGCCTGAATGGGAAGCAGCCAGACCTTCCCGGCAGCAGCGCCATCCTTGTTCGGGTACGAGATGCGAATCTGCCCATAGCCGTTCTCAGCCAGCGCCTCGATGCTCTCGGGACGCCCTTCCCATATGACCAGCAGACACGCCGAATAGCCCGGCGCGGCCCACGCAGTCTTCTTGCTGAGAATCAGGTAGTTGAACGAAGGGTTCTCAATCGTCTTGTCGCCGGTCTCATCAGAGTGAAAGGCGGTCTTGCGATCAGGCAGGTGAATGGCGCCAGGCACGTTTCCATCGGCGAAGAGCGCAGTCGGCTTACCCGGTTCACCGATCACGATCTGAAGACGATCCGCCTGAGAGGAGGCAAAAGCAAACTCCAGCGGCATGTCCTCATCGCTCAGCCAGCACTTGCCGGTGAAGTCCACGTTCATGCCGTCCGCAGCGTAGTGCCGTTTGAACACGTAAGGCGACTTGTTCCAGTTCTGGGGATTGCGCGAGACACCGGGGCTTCCCGCATCCGCAGGCTCGTCCATGTACTCGAAGCCGCCCATCTCGCGCCACTCGCCAACCTGCTGTGCGCGCCAGCCCACCTTAACCAGCGGGGCGATGGCATCACCCAGGTCGCTGAGCACAACCCTGCCCGAGTCCTTATCGGCCAGGATCTGATCGGTCTTGCCGCCGGTCCGGTGCCTGAAAGCGTTGTCCGCCTGCGTGCCGGGGTAGTGGGTGTTGATCAGCCCCTTGGTCATTCGCCGCGCCAACTCCAGCCGAGCCACCGGCGAGAACTCCGACTCCCACGCCACACCCTCCATGAGGCGCGCCATGTCATCAGGGAAATGCAGGTGCCATGCGTCGGCGCAGTTGCTGTCGAAACCCATGTGGGAGTAGCTGACGAGGTTGCCGCGCATGTCCAGCAGGTTCTCGTTGTAGTTCATGCCCAGACAGTTGAGCTTGACCATGTCATAGGGCGCGAACAGGCGGCGCTGGCCGTCCTTCGGGCCGAGCTGAGGCTTGCCGCCGGGACCGGCCCACGCGGACATGGACAGCAGGCACACCGCGATGGTCACGCCAAAGACAGCCATTGCTCGCATAGTGGGAATCTCCTTCGTGCTATTCGGATCTCAGCAGGCGATGGCTACAGGGCCGCCTTCTTTCCGGCTGACGCTCAAATCTCTATGCAAGGCCATGCAGACACGGGCGAGTATCTGCAGCGCACTGCCCTCATAATCGGCGCTCTCCACCCTGGAAATCACCGACTGGCTGGTGCCTATCAGCCCCGCGAGCCTGGTCTGCGAGAGTCCAGATTCCACCCGCAGATCGTACACCAGTTGCCCAACGCTCACCTTAAGCTCCTCTTCCGCAACAAGCCGGTCCCATTCTTGCGTGTTTCCGTATTTGCGATCCACAATCTCTACCGCATCGGTTATCCGCTTTCTACTCTGCTTCATGGTAAGTATGCCTTTCCGGGCTGGACTCGAAGATCATCCTTCGTCTCAGCGCAAGCTCGATGTCCACGTTTGGCACCGCAGCCTCCTTTGTCAGTCCGTGTGCCAAAACAACTGCTTCATCTCCCTTGTGGAAAAAGTAAAGAATCCGGTAGTTCACTCTTCCGTAGGCTATCCGCAGTTCGTAGATTCCATCTCTCAAGTATTCTGAGTATGGCCTTCGAAGCAAGTTGCCGTGTGTCCGCAGTAGCGCGATGCGAACCCGGCACTTGGCCGCAATGCGCACGTCTCGCCTCTTCACTTCGCCATCCAGCCAGTCCTTGACAGGCACTACTCCGTCGCTATCCCTGAAATAGACGATGGTCATACTGAGTCCATATCTCCAGTCTGATTATTCCATATATAGCATAAAAACACTGGGAAGTCAAGAACATTTTCCTTGCGAGATCAGAAATCCGAAACAGGTGAGGATACGGGTCTCAGAGCTAGCGGCTCACACACCAGAATGCGCGCAGTTCGCCGATGCCCCAAGAGCCTGACTTGGGCCGGAAGGTAACTCGGATGGACTTCTTGCCGCGGACTAGCGGGCGACTCAGTAGATCTTCACCTTGTTCTTCTCAAGCCAATCCGGCAGAACATAGCCGGACACCTTCACGCGCGGGTGTGTAGACAGAACAATGCACAGCCCAGCAAGCGCATTATGTACCCGTTCGACTAGCGCGTCCTGCTGACGTATGTAGTCCGTATCGTACGCGTCCTGGATCACTGAGTGTGCGGGCCGTTGCCGAATCTTGCGAACCTCCCGCAACGGCTCCATGATCGCCTTGTATGGCTCTTCATCGCGAAAGCGAACGGTCTTCCGGAGCCATTCTTCCAGAAGCGCCAGTGTACCCTTCTGCCGCACCTCTACTCTGCCGTCCTTCCTCTGCACCTCTTCCTCCAGCGGAACATCATCAGCGAAGAACTCCTTGCTCATATTGTCAGATAGCATCTTGTCGAACCCGAGTACAAACTCCAGGTAGTTCTTGAGGGTGGGACGAAGTAACGACGAGAACTCAGGCGGTCTCTCATCGTAAGTGACCTTGAAGAGCCGTGATCTGCCTAGCCTGGACGCCAGTGAATTGAGTATCTTCTGCTCCTCCATTATTGCTTGGTACACGGACAAGCACTCTGCCCATTCGGCGAGGAAGCTGTTCTGATAGTACTCGTAGACCATCTGGCATTCATCGGTACGCATGTGCGCATGCCAAATTCGTTGGTGTTCAGCAGATAGATCAGACAAGTATCTGAGAAACACTACGACCACTCGGCTACGATTGGAGTCATATCCGATGCCAAAAGTTTGCAGTAATACCTGGTCTCGTTCTGGCATATTCTCCGATTCGAAGTACTCGTCGGAGACCGAGATCGAGCCGTCATAGTCATTGAAGCTGTACAAGTACCTTGGATCGGAATAATAGGGGTCCAGGACATGAAGATCGAAGAATATCGGTGTCAGTTGAGGATCACCCAGCAGCATTCTCTTCGTGAACGGCCTGTCGTCATATACTCCGGTATCCGTCGCAGCACCAATAACCTGCGAGGTCGGATACACGCATATACCCGAGGAGTCCTCCTTCAACAGCCGCTCGACTTGTTCTCCAGGCGGTAGGTCCTCCAGCGCCTTAATATGAGGATTCACAAAGATGCTGCTGAAGGTAAGGGTGACCTTTTCCTCCATTATCAATCGCACTATCGCATCTGTAACCTGCGCGGCGCTGGCTTCGTCTGGGTCTTGCAGCTTGCTCGCGATCGTGTCCAGTGGCATACCGTTGAAATCAGAGGATCTCAGATAGAAACCCGTCACGAGCTTGAGTATCGTTTTGTCCATCATTGCACATCCTCTAGTTTGTCGACTCAGTACGTGCGATTACTCCTGGGATTACGTTCAGAGCGGAGTTCCTAGTCGAGTGCTATGCTTAACGCAATAGAGATTGGCTCCCCGCAAGGGTATCGGATCCGGTTCCGCGTCACTGCTTCGGCTCGTTGTTCACGATGATCGCCTTGTCGCCGATCTCGTTGACTACCTTCACGCCTAGCTCGCCGTTGTTCTCAGAGATAATGGCGTGCTGGAGGCCCTGCTTGAGTAGGATGTCCGGCCGCTTGCCGCCCTCAAAGCTGCACCCGCGAACCTGAAGCCTGCCGTTATCCGCTTCTACGAGCGGCTTCAATGCGCCGTGCGGGCTGCTGAGATAGCAGTCGGATAGAGAGGTGAAGGACTGGTTATGCGAGACCACGTTCTGAACCGCCGGACCCCAAAACGCGCAGTTCACGAGGCGAACAGATCCCTTGGCTGTTTTGTTGATCTCGACCTGTATGGGATTGTCACCCGCGAACGCGACGAATTGCCCGTTCGTGATGAGTAATCCCATGTTCTGTATGGCATCTACCACCACGCACCGCTGCGCATAGTCCGCGCCGATGCCGCTGAACTGCCCATTGCACGCGCCGGTGGGCGTCTCGATGAAACGGTAGCCGATCTTTACGGGAAAGACGAACGTGTTGTTCACGTACTCCCAGTCGGTGCGACCGAAGATGAAGGCCTCGAGATTGTTGATCATATACTTGTTCACGATGTCCGAGTTGCCGTGAACTTCGCCTGCCCACCACCAGTGACCGTGGAACTGCACGTTGTCTATGCGCCCGATGTCCGTGCAGGCGTCCACGAATATGCCACGCCGCAGCACGCAACCGTAGACGCTTCGGATGCGGTGGCGCACGTTCCCCTCCGGCCCGACTTTGATGCCGTTATAGCTGTTGACCAGTGTGATGTTCTCGACCGTGTTGTCATTGCCCTGAAGGTGGAAGGTCCAGGAATACGGACGGATATCGGCCACCTTCTGCTCAGGATAGTAGATGGTAAGGCCGCTAACCGACGAGGAGCTATTGACCTCGAAGAGTGCGGGAGCATCTTCCTTATCACGCCCACCGGTGGCAAGAATGACCGTGCCCACGAGCGGTTCACTATAACGAGGGGCATTTGCCGCGCCCTTCACATCCACGCCGGCAGGCACGTTCAGGCTGCCATTGACCAGATATTTTCCAGGCGGTAGTGTGACTGTACCCCCAACCTTCGCGGCGGCGGTCATCGCCTTCTGGATAGCAGCGGTATCATCAGTCTTGCCGTCCATTTTCGCGCCGTACGCCTTCACGGGATATAATCCCTGCTCTTGCATTATTGTCTCCTTCGCATGGAGGATTCCGGGTATGATCATCAACGCAGTCAGCAGCACAAAGCCGTATTTCATGTTCGCATCTCCTCATCACAGATCAGAATACCGGACCATGGAGATTATACAGGAGAGAAGCTATTGGAACAAGGATGAGTAAATTGCTGCGGGATTGGGTAAACTTAAAATGCCATGTGAATATGGCTAGCTGGTTTGTGTACCTAGCCTGCAACGCACACGACGCGCGCATGCGGGGCCTGCTGAGCATTATTGATGCTACTTGTGATAATGCGGATGGGATGATGCAAGATGGCCAACAAAGGCGATGGCAAGAAACAACATAATCCACCGGGGGCGAGGCAGCAAACGGAATCTGGTCTGGCGGACGAGTACCGTTCGTTCGTAACGGATTTCCAAGGCATTTGTTACCAGGGATCGCTGGACGCAAAGCCGGTTTTCTTTCACGGCGCTGTAGAGAAAATCACCGGCTACAAAGACTCCGAATTCCTCTCCGGTACAACTCGATGGCGAGATCTTATCCACCCCGAGGATCTCCCCTTCGTACTCCAGAACATCGAGACTCTGACCAACAAGCCTGATGCGGTTGTGGAGCAGGAATACAGGATAATGCGCAAGGACGGCCAGGTCCGCTGGATTCACGACATGATCCACAATTCCGGCGGCGGAGATGGTTCTCCGTATTCTGTGCGCGGGGTGATGTACGATGTCACGCAGCGAAGGATGACTGAAGAGGCGCTGGAGTTTGCACTTCGAGACTATGAATACGTCTTCCAGGCGATAGGACAGCCGGCGCTGATTCTGGATTCTGGGTTCCGAATCATTGAAGCAAACGACTCAGCAGCCAAAGTGGCGGGGCAACCCAAACAGGAACTGGTGGGCAAGATCTGCCACGAGGTTTTTCATCACACTGATCATTCGCCGGAAAGCTGCCCGACGAAGCTGTTGCAGACAGAACACTCCATGACCACGGCGGAGATGGAGGTTGAAGCCAATGGCAGGACATATCTGGTGGCATGCACGCCTATCTACGATGATGAGGGCAACCTGCAGAAGGTCATCCACATCGCCACCGATATGACTGAGCACAAAGAAGCCGAGCTCGCGCTTCAGCGGAGTGAAGAGGAATACCGCACACTCTTTGAAACCATGTCCCAGGGGGTAATTTATCAATCCGCCAATGGCACAATTACGTCGGCAAACCCGGCGGCGCTCAGAATACTTAGATTGACCATGGATCAATTGCAGGGGCGGACTTCCGTTGACCCGGCTTGGCAATCCCTACACGAAGACGGAACACCATTCCCCGGAGAAGAGCACCCTTCCATGATTGCCCTGCGCACCGGCAAACCTGTGTACGATGTGATGATGGGAATATACAACCCCAGGACAGACCAGCATACCTGGATAGATGTCACGTCCATCCCTCAGTTCAGACCGGGAGAGAAGAAGCCATACCAGGTCTACACTACTTTGCAGGACAGATCCGAGCGAAGACGAGCCGAGCATAAGCTAAAGGAAAGAGAAGCCAAGCTTCACAGCATATTCCGCGCCGCACCGGTTGGAATAGGCCTCACAGTGAACAGTGTGATCCTGGACGCGAATGACTTTTTGTGCAATATGACCGGCTACACCAAGGAAGAGTTGGTAGGCCAGAGCGCACGAATACTGTACGAAACCGACGAGGACTTCGAGTTCGTGGGCCGCGAAAAGTACGCGCAGATCAAGAATAAGGGTACCGGTTCGGTGGAAACCAGGTGGCGGCGCAAAGATGGGTCAATGATAGATGTGATCCTGAGTTCCACGCCTCTTGCAGTTGATGACCTGTCCGGCGGGACTACGTTTACGGCGTTGGATATCACCCACCACAAGGAAGCTGAGAAAGCTCTGGAACAGACCCAGGCGCACCTGAGAGCAGTGATAGACGCTGCGCCCTACGGCTGCCATATTTATGAATTGCAGGAGAACGACCGACTGGTATTCGTTGACGCGAACCGTTCGGCAGACGAAATTTTGGGGGTGGACAACAGCCGGTTCATAGGTAAAACTATAGAGGAAGCATTCCCAGGATTGGTTGGGGGAAAGGTGCCCGCCGCTTATAGGAACGTGGTTCGCAAAGGTGAGACATATGAAGATGAGCAAGTGCAGTATGACGAGAGCGGTATCTCGGGCGCATTCGAGGTCCACGCCATTCCCATTGACAACAAGCAACGACTGGCGGTTTTCTTCCGCGACATAACGGAACGGAAGAAAGCAGAGGAAGCCACCCGCAAGTCAGAAGAGCGCTACAGACTGCTGTTTGCGAACAGCCCCTTGCCTATGTGGGTGTATGACCTGGAAGCGCTCGGAATCCTGGCCGTCAATGAGGCTGCAGTCAAACACTACGGTTACAGCGAACAAGAATTCATCTCGATGACCATAGAGGATATTCGCCCGACAGACGATGTTCCACGGCTTCTGGAGAACATCTCTCACGTGACGGTGGGAATTGACAGAGCAGGGCTGTGGCGGCACCTGAAAAAGGACGGCACAATCATTGATGTGGAGATCATATCTCACACGATAGACTTCGAAGGCAGACGAGCGGAACTGGTGCTTGCCAATGACGTGACAGAGCAAGTACAAGCCGAAGAGAAGCTTAGGGACAGCGAGGAACGCCTGTCGCGAGTGCTTGACACAACGCCCGCAGGCATCATATTGGTCAACAATGAAGGGCGGGTTACCTTCGCAAACGCATCAGCCGAGAAGATAATGCGGAGATCACGCAAGGAGATGACAGGCAAACGGTACAACGACGAATCTTGGCATATCACTTCTGCAGACGGCACATCACTGCGAGAGGATAAACTGCCGTTTGCGCGCGTGGTAAAGACGGAAAAATCCGTGTTCGGGATAGAATATGCCATTGAGACCGCAGACCACACACGAGTCATTATATCCGTGAATGCGACCCCGTTAAAAGATGCGAAGGGCAATATTACAGGCATGGTGTCGTCTTTTACCGACATCACCGAACGAAAACACACTGAGCAGGAAACCGCCGCGATGGAACAGCATAAGCGCGACTTCTACCGCAGAACGATTCTGGCCGCTACGGAAGGCAAACTGGAAGTGGCCGAAACTCACGAGATCATGGAGATGGCCGGTACACCAATTGCAGCGTGGGCGATAGACGCACCGGACGACCTGAGTGAGATTCGGAGGGGCGTCTCCGAGATCGCCAAGAACATCGGAATGCATGAAGACAGGCTTTGCGACTTCGTGCTAGCTGTTGGCGAAACCACCACAAACGCCTTCAAACACGCCGGGGGCGGAAAAGCGTCGCTGCATAACGTTCAAGGCGATCTGGTAATTGTGGTATCCGACCATGGTAAAGGCATGGAAGCCCTTGCGCTGCCCGAACTGGCGTTCACAAGAGGCTATACCACGGCGAGATCACTCGGCATGGGATACAAAGCCATACTCTCCATAGCAGACAAAGTTTACCTGGCTACCGGGCCGCTGGGAACCACCGTGGCGGTACGAATGAGTCCCGCCGGAGCGCCTGTCGTAGAAGCTGCGATGGCCTTGCCGGACACGTGGTGACGCGCCTACCGCTTTATCTGCACGCTTGATATTCTTCATTCCCCCGCAATCTTCCGCTATCGCATCCATGCCATTCCTGAAAAATGAGATACAGGGCAGGACACGCCCGGCCAATGGGCGAAAGGTGGGTTATACGGGGGAGAGTAAGAGAATGAGTAAGCGAAAGATTTTGTTTGCCGTGGTTATGTGCGTGGTCGGGTGTGTGTCAGCACAGGCGAAGGAGGCTGGAGTGTTCTATCCTAAGTCGGTTATTGAGAAAGCGCGGGCCAATACCGCAAAGTATCCGTGGGCGGCGGAGCAGAAGCGGCTTATCATCGAAGCTGCCGGACCCTGGATGAAGCTCTCAGACGACCAGCTTTGGGGGTTGATGTACGGGCCGACTCTGCACCGGGCGTGGCATGTGCTTTCGGACGGAAACTGCCCATCATGCAAGAAGCCGGTGCCCATGTACGGCTGGTCCGCCGACGCCCTGAAACACCCTTGGAAAATGCAGTGCCCGCAGTGCAAGGAATACTTCCCCAAGAACGATTTCGGCGCGTACTACCGGTCCGGCCTGGACTCGCACGGCATTTTCGATGCTTCGCGCGGGGACAAGGCTCTGCTCTTCAATACCGACCATCCCGATCCCAAAGACCCGCTGCACACATTCGGAGTGGACGACGGCGCCGGGTACGTCGAGGGCGACAAGAGGTGGCAGTTCATCTCAGCCTATCTGATATACGGGCAGTGGAAGCAGGCGGTATTGGGCGGAATCAGGAATCTGAGCACGGCATATGCAGTCACCGGCGACGCGAAATACGCCCATAAGGCGGCGATATTACTGGACCGCGTGGCGGACGTGTATCCCGACTTTGACTATATGACCCAGGCCGATCTGTACGACGGGCGGAACCACGGGAACGGCTACGTCTCCGTATGGCACGACGCCTGCGAAGAGACCCGTGAGCTTGCGATGGGCTACGACATGGTCTTCGATGGGATGAAGGACGATAGGAAGTTGGTAGAATTCCTCGCCGCGAAGTCGAAGCAGTACGGATTGCAAAACGCGAAGTCCTCCATTGCGGACATTCGAGCGAACGTCGAGGACCGAATTCTCCGTGATGCGCTGAACAACACTCCCAAGATATCCTCCAACTTCCCGCGCACACAAGCTACGCAGATGGTCGTGAAAGCTGTTCTGGACTGGCCGAACAATCGCGAGGATGTGATGACGCAGCTCGATTGGACTCTCGGCGAGGCGACGAAGGCGGACGGCGTGACAGGCGAGAAAGGCATGACCGGGTACACCGCCTACGTCATCCGCGGAGTGGCAATGCTTCTGGCGCAGTTCTCGCGGGTGGAGCCTGATTTCCTGAAAGAAGCGCTCAAGAGGCAGCCTCGGCTCCATGACATGTACCGCTTCCACATGGACACCTGGTGCATCGGGGAGTACTATCCGAATATCGGCGACTCCGGCTGGTTCGGCACGAAGACGACGGTGTACGCAGGGGTGGAATGGGGCAAAGGATACAGCCAGCAGCCCAACACGTACGGATTCTCGCTGACGCCATCCATGTATACGTTCGCGTGGAATCTCTACAAGCTCACGGGCGACACGGCGTTTGCACAGGCTCTGTATGGGGCAAACGGGAACACGACCGACAACCTGCCCTATGACCTTTTCGCCGATGATCCCGCCGCCTTCCAGCGAGACGTGCGGAGCGTGGTCAAGCGCGTGGGGCCGACCCCGAAACTGAACTCGGTCAACAAGCAGCAGTGGCATCTCGCTATTCTGCGGTCCGGTGAGGCGGAGTATGAACGCGCCCTGTGGCTGGACTACGATGCATGGGGTTCGCACGGACACGCGGACTGCATGCAGATCGGGCTGTTCTCGAACGGCTTGGACATAATGCCCGACTTCGGGTACGCGCCGGTTCAGTTCGGCGGGTGGGGATCTCCGAAGGCGGTTTGGTACACCAAGACGGCCTCGCACAACACGGTGGTGGTGGACGGCCAAGACCAGGGCAACGGCGCGGGCGAGACGAAGCTGTGGACCGACGGCAAGATGTTCAAAGCGGTGCGAACATCGGGAACAGCGACCATGGGCGGTCAGCAGTTTGATCGCACGGTGGCGTCAGTGGACATTTCGGACAAGGACTTCTACGTCTTCGATGTCTTCAGAGTGGTCGGTGGGAAGGATCACGCGAAGTTCACAGGCAGTTCGTTCGGCGCGGTGACGGCACAGGGGCTGAACCTGCAAGCCGCACCGGACTATGGATTCGGGACGGAGATGCGCAGTTTCAAGAGTGACTCGGCGGCCAAACCAGGCTGGAGCGTTGACTGGAAGATAGAGGATCGGTTCAAGTATCTCAAGCCGGATGCCGACGTGCATTTCAAGTACACGGACCTGACTTCGGGCGCGCAAGCGAGCATTGCCGAGGCGTGGATTGCGATCGGGGCGTACAACTCGACCGACCAGGCGTGGATTCCGCGAATCATGACTCGGCGGCAGTCGGACACTGCCCCTCTGGCCTCGACGTTCGTCGCGGTGATGGAGCCTTATGAGAAGATATCGAGCATCGCGGAGATACGAAGGCTGACGCTGGAGACGCCCGATGGTCAGGCTTACGGAGATTCGTTTGTCGCCGTCGAGATAACGCTGAAGGACGGGCGGCGTGACATTATCATCTCGGCGGACGCGGAAAATCCACTGGGCCTGAAACCAGCTCGCGGGATCATCTTACAGAAGGACAGGAACCTGAAGACTGATGCCGAGCTGTGCATGGTTCGGCTGTCCAGGGACGGCAAGGTAGAGCACGTGTCGCTGTCAAACGGAACCTTTGTCACGGTGGGTGACAGGACTTATAAAGGCGACGGGGCCGATAGCTCACTCAGTGGTGGATGATGAGCCACGGAACGGCAAGGATTACCGCGACGGCATAGATCGCATCGAACCAGAGGAACGAGAGGATGTTGGCGAGGTAGAGCAGTATCACGACCGGGAAACCGATGAGCGCGGGGACGTTGCCCTTGAAGAGCGACGAAGTGCTTGCCCGCCAGAGGTTCGCCGCATCGCCGGTGCTGGGGAATGCATGCATGCCGATGGACACCGCCAGCCATCCCAGCACCCAGTGCCGAAGTTCAGGCGCGCCGTGATGTATGACCAGCATCCCCACCGGAAACCCGACGGCGGCCGCGATAAGCGTACTGATGACCAGCGGCCCGACTGAAACCCAGAACCCCTGGCCGTAGCTACACGGCTGTTCGTGAATCACGTATCCGGCAGGGTTGCCGAACCGGAAGTAGCAGACCTTGTGAACCGACAGCCCGAACAACCGGCAGAAGATCAGATGCCCCATCTCATGCACGACCACGCCGGGAAACGTGAGCAGCGATATCAGGCATCCGGGGATCATTGGCGCTCCTGTCGTGATACGTGATGAGTGATGAGTGAGCTACCTTCCGCAGCTTGGGTAGAAGGATGGCAGCAGTTCACTCATCATTCCCGCACCTCGATCAGCCGGTACTCCATGCTCGTGAAACTTAGCGATAGCGAGTCGCCGTTGGTAGGCAGAACAGCGCCGGTGAGCGCGTCGGTCGCGTTGAGAGTCCCCTTACCCAGTCCAAGCTGTTTGCGGTCAAGATGCAGAACCGTGGTGAGCGGCTCTCGCTTCAGATGGCTGACGAACAGCAGCGCGCGGCCGTCCTTCGACCAGGCGCTTGCCTTGACCGATGAGTCACCGCACTCGACGCCGGAGCCCTTCCAGTACGGCAGCCACTTCGCGCTGGGCATCCCGAACCGGTCATACACGGCCCAGAGTCGGCTGACGGGATCCACCTGCGCAATGCCGTCCGGCCTAACTTCCACGCCGTGCAAACCCGCGATGGCAATCGCCTCGTCGGTTGTGAACGGTCGGTTGATATAGCACAGGAACTCAGCATCCAGTCCGTGCGCATAGCCCATGAACTCCGCTCGGAATGCGTCCAGCGGGATCTCGACCTTGTCCGCAGCGGTATAAGTCTCGTACTGCTCGCCGTCCCAGTAGCTATCCATGAATGAGAGCGTCGGCATAGTAAGGCTGGCGGACATATGGGCGTCCAGCATGGCATCGGGTTTGTGCTTGCGAACGGTATCGGCGATGCGGCGCATCATTGTCCGCACGGCGAGAACTGGGTTGTCCGGGTGCAGGTTTCCATCCTTATCGCGCCATCCGCAGCCGTGCGCCTCGTTCTCGCACTTCCACGCCTCGGTCGTGCCGTCGAAATACAGCCCGTCCAGATCGTAGTCCGTGAAAAGCTTGTCTATCCCGGCGACCAGCCAGTCCTGGAATCCGCTGCGCGCACACGTGGCGTCGAATGTTCGGAACTCCGGCTTGTAGCCGGGTACCCACGGGATAAGCGGAAGCACAGACCACTCGTCATGACGGCCTTTGACCTGCATCTCGGGTGCATTGCGCGCAAGCCCATAGCCGATGTACACCAGCATCCTCATGCCGCGTTTGTGGCATTCGGCGATCAGTTTACGCAGTTCCTCCGGCTTCTCAGGTATGAGCTGGCCATAGTACGCAGGCCACATGTCGTGGAAGACAACGGTCTTCACCCCGGCATCCTTGAGTGTGTCCAGCAGTATCTTGCCCTGTGCGTCAGGTTCGCCATCCTGGTAGTGAATATCGTGGAAAATGCGGGCCTTTGCGCGCCAGGCGAACGAGACCGGCTTCACAGGGGTGGCCTGCAAGCCGAAACTGATCTTGATCGGCGAGGAGATGGTCTCCTCGTGGTCGAGGAACGTGGTGACGAACAGCGCCGTACCGCCGTTAGTCTCGATGTGAAGCGCATGGGTATCGGCATCCAGGCGCCAGCCCTGCGCTGACTCGGCGGTCCAGGCAAGTCCCCTGTCCTCATCGCCCAGCCACACGTAGGGCACGAACTTCTGGTTCCACTTGCCCCCGTACTCCCTGAGCCCACTGGTCAGTTGGCCGCCCCATTGGAACGCCGCCGCGTGAATGTAGCGCGCGGTTGGCTCACTTCGCGGAACCTCCAGCCGCAGGGACGAGAGCTTGACGGGCTGCTTCGGGGTCAGCGTGATGTCGTACCACTGGAAGCCGTCGCACTGCGCGGTCATGCGGACGGCGATGGTGAAGGCTGAGGAGCCGCCCTTCCACTCCCACACAGCCGAATTTCCGTCGTTGCTGATGAGGTTTGCCTTGCCCTTGATGCCGTCGAATGCGCCCGCGTCGGCAGCGAGATGAATCGGCGAGATGAGCAGAGGCTTATCGGCAGCGGTGATCTGCGTCGGCAGAAGCATCGGCCCAAGCTTGGTCATCCGTCCCAGACAGCGAAACTCCCCTACCAAAGCCTTCACGGGCGTGTACGGCTTCGGAACGTCGGCTGATAGTGAGGAAGCGATGATTGTCATAAGCATGAAAAGACCTGCGAGTATTCGGGTTCTCATAGTATCCATCCGTTCCACCCACAGTTCTGGTATTCCTTCTCATCGTGAAGTAGTGCGACTACCGCCTTCGACGCACGAATCCCAGAAGACCAAACAACCCTCCACCCAACGCCATCAGGCTCGACGGCTCGGGGACGGTCGGCATCTCGATGTACGGCCTGTGGTCCGCATCCTCGTAGGTATAAATCCATACGTCAGTATCATAATAGCCCTCGCGGTAGCTCTTTTCCATCGAGAAAACATAGCCAGCCCAGTTGTACCCGGCGTTGATCTGCCTCTGCAGATCAGCGGTGATATCCACCTCACGCCAGGCTGCGGACGCAGAGACGGGCACATCTGCCACGCGAACCCCGACCGTCTGGCTAGTAGTGATCACTCCCCCGCCATCGAGGGTAAAACCAAGAAGTTCTACAGTCGGCGCAAGCGGATAGCCATGCACAGAATCATACACATGCATCTTCACGCTATTCGGCGCAAGAGTCAGCCCTCGGAGATTGGATATAGGAAACTGGAGAACGACCCAACCCATAGAATAGTACCTGGGTTGCCCCGGATAATAGACGGTATCCGCAAATGGCCCCCGGGTGTCCACCGATTCGTGATGATCAACCTCTGACCACCAATCGCCGTGTCTTCCCACCCCGCCATCTGATTCTGCCGTAGTGAAAATCTTGGTGGTTGCACCTGCGGACATCGCGGTGATGCACAGCAGTGCCAGACATGAGAAGAAGAAGCCAGCAACCCGTAACATAGAACTCTCCCCCGTAATATTTGTTGGACTCAGTCCAGCCCGCCAATACAGCTGGCAAACCTTCCTGACTATTCTCAGTGCAAGATTCGTGCCAAACTAGTGATTATTACAGGTTTCTCCGATATTGCTGCTGATTCCTCTTCTGCTTCAGGGATTGGCGACCGGTTTCTTCGGGTAGACCCAGGGTTCGATTGAGCCGTAGTACGGATACTTGTCCCAGCGGTCATCGTTGGGGTTGGTCGCACGCGGATCGCCGGTTTTGGCCATCCACGCCTGAAGCTGCCCGGCGAGCTTCTCCCTGGTCTTCGCATGCTTCGGATCATCCGCCAGGTTGTGAAGCTGCCAGGGGTCCGCCTTCAGATCGTACAGCTCCTCGGCAGACCGCTTGGCGGTCGCGAGTTCGAAGAACGGCTTGATCTTCGGATCGTCCCGGCGGTCGAGTATCACCGCCTTGGACGGGCCTGTGTCTATGTCGCCGAAGTCGCCGACCGCCGCCCACCGCTTCGGGTCACCCGCAGGCCACAGATCGGGATGGAAGTTGCGGATGTAGAGGAAGTCCTTGGTCTGCAGGCCCCGGCACGGATAGCCCTTGTTCCCCTCGCGGCAGTTGGTGTGGCGCTCCTTCTCGACAACGATGAACTCACGTTTGAGCGATCTGCCACTGGTGAGGATAGGCAGAAGGCTGGTGCCGGTCATCTCGGGGAGCGGCTTTAGCCCCGCGGCTTGCAGGAACGTCGGCGCGAAATCCGTGTGGATCACCGGGTCGTCCACCTTGCGGCCGCCCTTGACCTTCGCAGGCCACTGAATGGCAAGCGGCATGTTCGTGCCGATGTTGTACAGGTTCGCCTTCGACCGAGGGAACGGCATGCCGTTGTCGCTGGTCACCACCACCAGCGTGTTCTTCGCGCGGCCCGATAGCTCCAGGTTAGCGAGGACGGCGCCAAGCTCCTTGTCGAATGCCTCGACGGCGGCGTAGTAGTCCAGGATGTCGTTTCGGACCTCGATGGTATCCGGCAGGAACGGCGGAACTGTCACGTCCTCGGGCTTCATACCGGCGGTCACTCCACTGCCCGGCAGGTAGTCCCGGTGCGGGCGGTGGCTGCCGAACCAGAAGCAGAACGGCTTATCCGCGGGAACCTGTTTCATGAACTCCTTGAAGTTCGTGAACTCGGGACCGGCGGGGTTTCGGGTTCGTCCGCTGCCCTCGATCTGACCCGGGGCCCAGCCCTTGCCGCACATCCCGATGCAGTACCCGCTCGCCTCCAGGACATCCGGGTAGACCTTGAAGCGGCCAGGTAGGATGCCGTAGAGATTCGCGCCTTCGTCCAGCTTGTGAATCGCCTGGCCGGTGACGACGCCCGCGCGGGACGGAGTACACGTCGGCGCGGCACAGTGCGCGTCGGTGAACAGCACGGCATCCTTCGCGAACTTGTCGAAGTTCGGGGTTTTGATGACCTTGTCGCCGAGGATGCCCGCGTGCGGAGCGGACCAGTCATCGGCGAGGATGAACAGGATGTTCGGTCGCTCGTCCCCTGCCGCCTCAGACGGGAGGAGAGTCAGCCCGCCCAGCGCCAAACCGGCAGCTGCTGTTCCGGCTGACTTCATGAACTCGCGTCGCGTGCTGCGGTAACTCATCTCGAACTCCTCCTGCCATCTGTCCACTGTTCACTGTCCACCGTTCACTGGATACTGTTCACTATCCACTGTTCACGATTTACTATTTACGGTTCACTGCCCACTCCTCACCAGGGCGCAACGCGCATGGGAACCGGGTCCATGGTCGCAATGCTCGCATCAAAGCAGCGCTTCATCATTTCCGCTTTCAGCGCGGCATGCTTGGGATCGTTCCACAGATTCACGTGCTCACCGGGATCGGCCTGCATGTCGTACAGCTCGCCCTGATCGGTTCCGTGGCAGACGGCAATCTTGTGCGTCTTTGTGCGAACCATAGAGACGGTCCATGTCGGCTCAGTAGAATTCACCTTGGTGCCGTATGACTCACAGAACACATGCTCTCTGTGCTGATCGGTCTTGCCTGTCAGAAGATCGTTGAGCGGTCTGCCCTGCATCCGATTCGGAATCGGCATACCGGCGGACGCGAGCAGCGTCGGCGCAACGTCGGTCAGTTCCACCAGCGCATCGCTCTTTACACCGGACTTGAAATGCCCAGGCCACGATATAATCAGCGGCACACGGACCGAGCAATCGTACACGAAGGAGCCTTTTAGGTACATCCCGTGGTCTCCCAGCAGCTCGCCGTGATCGCTCATGAAGATAACAATCGTGTTCTTCCTCTGGCCTGATTCTTCCAGCGCTTTGAGCATGCGCCCAACATTGTCATCTACCTGCTCTATCATCGCGTAGTAGGCGGCGGTGATCTCCCGGCGCTCACGAGGGGTCATCTTCTCAAAACCGCCCATCACGTTATCGTGGTTTTCCCGGTGGGAAGCCGGTTTGTTGTCCAACTCACCTTTGACATAAGCGGGGTCCGGCAGCTTGTCCGGGTCGTAGCGATCCAGGTACTCCTTGGGCGGGTCGAACGGGTGATGAGGCGCGTAGATGTTCACGCTCATCAGCCAAGGCGACTTGTGGTCTTCCTTTATGAAATCTATCGCCCGGTCGGCGCACCACTTCGTCTGATGCAGTTCAGCCGGGACGCCTGCGTAAGCCCATTTGCCTTTGGGTTGCTTGTACACGTCGCTCCACTTGTGGCCCTTCGATTCCAACCACGCGGTGTACTCGTTATCCTTACCCCACCGCGGACTGGGGTCGTGGCTCCAGTGGAACTCGCGGTAACCGTCGTTAATGCGCTTCTCGACTCGCTTGAAGCATGCGGAGATGTGCAGCTTACCGGCGAGACCGCAGTCGTATCCGGCATCGGCGAGCATCTTCGTTACCGGCGCTTCGTCAGCGGGGATGCACTGGCCGTTCTCGTGAGCGCGGGTGGTGCGTGGATAGCGACTCGTGAGGAACGATGCCCTGCTCGGCGTACAGACCGGACTCTGGCAGAAGTTGTGCGTGAATGTCACGCCCTCGGTCATCAGGCGATCAATATTCGGCGTGCGGATGTACTTGTTGCCGAGACCCGACAGCGTGTCATAGCGCTGCTGATCCGTGCATATCCACAGGATGTTCGGTTTGTCTGTACTCATGGTCTCCTCAGCCGCTGATACGGCGCTACTTCCAAGCGCCAGGCCGGCCACTGCGGCCCCCGCGCCCTTGATGAACTCACGGCGGGTTACGCCGATGTCGGTTTTCATTGTTTTGCCTCTTCTTCTTACTTCCTCATCAACCATCAGCCATGCCCTGGTGACCATCGGACCATCTGACCATTCCCTGATGGCCATCAGCCATTTCCCAAGCCTACCAGTCCGCCGTGCGCACGGGCAGCGGGTCCTGCGTCAGCACACTTGCGTCGAAACACAGTTTCATCATCTCCATCTTGAGATCGCGGTGTTCGGGGCTGTCCCACAGGTTCACGTGCTCACCAGGGTCGGCAACCAGATCGTACAGCTCACCCGGCTCCAGTCCCGCGTAAACATTGATCTTGGCCGTGCGGGTACGAACCGTCGTCACCAGCGGCACTTCCTTCAGCGCCCGGTGGAACGGCTGGGCGACGTAGTACTCAGCGTAGGCATACTCTTTGTGTTCGTGCGGATCGGCCTTGCCCGTGCAGATGTCGTAGAGCGACTCGCCCTGCACGCGGACCGGCGTCTCCATACCGCAGGCATCCAGCAGCGTCGGCGCCAGGTCAACCAGCTCGACGATTGCGTCTGACCGAAGGCCGGTCTTGAAGTGACCCGGCCAGGAGATAATCAGCGGAACCCTGATCGAGCAATCGTACATGTGCGGGCCTTTCAGGTACATGCCGTGATCGCCGAGCAGTTCACCGTGATCGCTCATGAAAATGACGATGGTGTTCTCGCGCTGGCCGGTGTCATCCAGCATCTTGAGGATGCGCCCGACGTTGTCGTCAATCTGCTCTACCATGGCGTAGTAGGCCGCCGTCACCTCGCGGCGCTGTCGAGGAGTCATCTTGCTGTAGCCCAGGAGCATCCCACCGTATGCGCCGTCGTGGTCTACCTGCTGGAAGACCGGTTTGTTGTCCAGTTCACCCGGCTTGTAGTCGGGATCGGGAAGCGTGTCCGGGTCATAGCGATCCAGATACTCCCTGGGCGGATCGAATGGGTGGTGCGGCGCGAAGACGTTCACACTCATGCACCACGGCCCCTCGCGCTTCTCGTTGATGAAGTCAATCGCCCTGTCGAAGCACCACGGAGTCTGGTGGAATTCCGCCGGGACGCCCGGGAAGGCGTGCCTGCCCTTGGCGCCGGCGTATACATCCTTCCACTTGCGGCCTTTGGACTCCAACCACTGAGTGTACTCGTTCTCCGGCCAGTCGGGATGCGGATGATGGCTCCAGTTGAAGACCCGGTAGCCGTCATCAATGCGCTCCTCAACCACGCCCTGACACGGAGCGATGTGGAGCTTGCCGGAAAGCCCGCAGTCGTACCCGGCATCCGCGAGCATCCTGGTGATGAGCGCCTCGTCGGACGGGATGCACTGGCCGTTCTGCCGTGCGCCGTTTGTGCGAGGATACCGCCCGGTGAGGAACGACGCCCTGCTGGGCGTGCAGACCGGCGCCTGGCAGAAGGCGTGCGTGAATGTCACGCCCTCGGTCATCAGCCTGTCAAGATTCGGCGTGCGGATGTGCTTGTTGCCCAGCCCGGCGATGGTATCGAATCGCTGCTGGTCGGTGCATATCCAGAGTATGTTAGGTCGGTTGTCGTTCATAGTCTCCTCGCGTTATGTGTGGGAGTATGGGCGTATGGGGGTATGGGAGAATAAGTCTCCCACACTCCGACACGTCCCATCACCACTCGCTATTGACCCACGGCGCGTCCATCTTGGCCGGACACATCGGCTTGGCGTTCTTGGCGTTCCACTCGTCCCACTCCGCCTGAAGCTCCTTCACTTTATCCGGGTACTTGGCAGACAGGTCGTTCTTCTCGCTCGGATCATCGGCCAAATTGTACAGCCGGACGCCCTTCTCCTCGTGCTTCGACATCTTCCAGTCGCCCTTTCGGATCGCCAGTTGCTTGTCGAACCGCCAGTAGAGCACATCATGGGGAGCGCCGGACTTCTTGCCGGTCAGATACGGCATCAGGTCCACGCCGTCCACATTCGACGCCACCTTGCCGCCCGCCGCGGTAACCACTGTCGGCAGGATATCCAGCGCAATCAGCGGCTTGCTGTACACCTTACCGGCGGGAAGCTTGCTCTTCCACTGAACCATGAACGGCACGCGGGTTCCGCCCTCGTGGACGTGCGTCTTGTAGCCCTTGTACGGATCATTGCGCGACGTGTTGCCCGGTGTCGGCCCGCCGTTGTCCGACAGGAAGAAGATGAGAGTATTGTCCTCGATGCCTGACTCGCGCACCTTGTCGAGCAGCGCGCCTATCGAAACATCCATGGACTTCATCAGCTTGGCGAAGTTGCGGCGCTTCTCGTCCTTGATCTCCGGGAACGCGTCGGCATCCCGAATCGCGGGCTGCAGCGGCTGGTGCGGCGCGTTGAACGCCAGGTAGAGGAAGAACGGCTTGTCCTTGTTCCTGTCTACGAATGAGACAGCCTCGCGACCGAACGCATAGCTGAGGTGGTCCTTCTCATCAACCGGCTTGCCATTCCGCTGGATCATGTTGAACGAGTTGACCGTGGGGTCAAGATATGGATGCGCACCGCCGATGAAGCCGAAGAACTCGTCGAAGCCCCGCTTGTTCGGATGGTGGGCCGCGTTGTCGCCGAGATGCCACTTGCCGATCGCACACGTAGCGTATCCCATATCCTTCATGTATTCGGCGAACGTCTTCTGATCGAGCGGCAGGCCCCAGTCTTTCCTGTCGAACTCGGAACCGGGGTTGCTGTCATGACCAAACCGCTCCTGATATCGGCCCGTCAAGATTCCCGCGCGCGACGGACTGCATACCGGACAGCTCACATGGGCGTCGGTAAACCGCATGCCGTTCTTGGCGATTCTGTCAATGTTTGGGGTCGGCACGTCCTTGCAGCCCTGGCATCCCAGATCAGCGTAGCCCAAATCGTCGGCAAGGATCAGAATGATGTTCGGCTTCTTCTTCTCGGCGGCGAGTAGTTCGGGGAACGGCAGAACCATCGCGGCGGTTGCCGCTGCCCCTGCGATCTTCAGGAAATGTCTGCGTGTTGTTCTCGGGTTCTCTATCATACGACTACCTCTACTTGAGCTAGTATGCCGGCAAGCTGCCGGCGCTACGGCTACTTACGCGGCGGCGACGATGCCAGCCATGTGAACGCCTCGCGCGCGCGGGTGGCCTGCTCCGGCGATACAGTGAGGAAGCGGTGCCTGCCTACACTGTCCTCCGCGAACCTCGTCACGTTGCCGGAGTCCAGGGATATCCCGCCGGGTTTTGAGAGTCCAAAATAGCCGTCATCCGGGCGTACAACACACATGACAGCCGTGAGATCCCAGCACGGGCGGTCGTACGGCATCTTCATGTAAGCGCGGTAAGCCTCTGCGATTGGGTGGTTCCTCACGTAACCGAAGTCCTTCGCGATGCTCGAAGCCGGGTAGCAGATCGCGGCCCCAACCTCGTATCCGCTTGCGATGATCGGAGTCGGCCACTTCGCAAAGACCTCGCGCGCGGCTTCTGCGTCCTCAACCACATTGTACTCGGGGCCGGGATCAGGGCAGAACGCACCGGCCATCATTGAGTACAGACGCACTTTGCGCCTCACAAGTTCACTGCCGGTTAACGGAGACGCTGAATCGGGTTTGGAGTCCAGAAGCCGCGCCAGGTTCGTCATGAAACCGACGCTGACGATGACCACCGACCCATCGGGCTGAGCGGCCAGCGTTTTTCTGAGCAGGCCGACCGCCTGGGGGGCATCCGCGCCGCTCTTAAGCTTGCGGGGATAGACGAACTTGTCGCCCACTTTGCGCTCGGCGACTGCCCGGGTATACGTCCCGTCCGCCGGGGTCTTGCCGTTGTGGACGACACCTATGGGCACATCGGGCCTGCCGTAGAAGTGGTTGACCACATCCACGTAGACCGCCGCCCACGGATTGTCCTTAGAGAGGGTTACCGCAAGCAGTTCGCACGCCCCTCGGTCGGCGAGATCGTGGATGATCGCCAGCGCCAGGGCGTCGTCAATGTCGTTCCCCATGTCGGTATCAAAGATCAGCTTGACAGGCCGATCCGCGTTCTTTCCTTCACATACTCCCATGCTACATGCTCCTAAAATAAGAATAACGGCGACGATGGCATACTTCATAAATCACCTCATCAGGCTCCCGCAATGCGAGGCTGGCGGGTCGGCTCGCACTCCAGGGTCGCGTTCATGAACTTCTGGAGCATCTCGCACTTGACGGCTGCATAGGACGGGTCATGCCAACGGTTGTGTGTCCAGTCTCATGACATTATGAACACTCGGAGTTGAAAAGATAGAGAAGCATGCGGTAGTCTCTTTGATGATCGCCAAATCAAAAAGGAGACTACGCGCATGCAGATCCATTCTAACTCAACTACCAATATCAAGCAAC
>JANYKG010000170.1 GCA_025358205.1 Armatimonadota bacterium | reverse complement strand
GTTGCTTGATATTGGTAGTTGAGTTAGAATGGATCTGCATGCGCGTAGTCTCCTTTTTGATTTGGCGATCATCAAAGAGACTACCGCATGCTTCTCTATCTTTTCAACTCCGAGTGTTCATAATGTCATGAGACTGGACAGATAATATTTCGTCAGAGCGTGAACTAATTAGCTCATCCGTGCGTCTAGATAATGAGTGGCGCGGAATTCCGCATAGTCCGCATTATTCACGAGACGTGAATAATGCTCTGAAGGCCCTGGATTATTCACTTCGTAAATAATCCAGGTTTGTGCTATAATCTCGAAACGGGGTGGTACAAAGCCCCGTTTCTTGTTGTCACCCGGTCTGCACCCTCCGATTCATGAATGGTGCAGCAAAACTTGAAAGGTTTTTTGTATGCGACGACTGCTCAATATGTCGCCCGCTATCATACTGATGGCAGCGCTCTGTGCAACCGCCGGAGCGCAGACACCGGCGCCACCCAAGCTCTCCGTAACCGCCGCAATAAACATGGCTCTGGTTCAGAACGTTGACTTGAAGTCAAGCGCCGACAGCCAGGCGACGGCTGCATCGCGCCTGAAAATCGCCGAGTTGAACACCTCGTACTCGGTGGGAAGTCTAGTGAACCTCGACCACTCACCCGCCAGAAATCTGACCAACAGCTCAGTTTTTTCCAGTCTTACCTACACAGGCAGCAGTGGCGCCACAGCAAGAGCTGATGTTACGCCCGTGGGCAACGGTGATGAGCGCGGTGGGGTTGGTTTGACTCTGAGGCAGCCCCTGATCGCAAAGAAGGGCGCTCTTTCAGACAAGGGCGACCAGATACTGAGCGCAAGAAGTGCAGTGCGAACGTCGGACTACGGGCTGTTCCAGACGCGCCAGTCCACAGTGATAGGAGTGATTGATGCCTACTACAACGCTGTGTTGGAGCGCGAACAGGTGAAGGTGGAAGAATCCGCGATGAACCTTGCAGTGGAAGTCGCGGAGGCGACGAGGAAGCGCGAGGCGGCCGGCCTGGTGACCGGTATGGAAGTATCCCGCGCGGACATCAACGTGGCCCGCACAAAAAACACCCTGAACTTGCAGCAGTCTACCGCCCAAGGCGCTCTCGACAGTCTGATGATCTCCATAGGCTCCGGCATAGGACAGAAACCTGAACTGGTTGACATGATCCCCGAAACGCTGCCCGAGGTTCCCACACTTGAGAAAGCGCAGGAACTTGCGGCGGCGAACCGCACGGAGATACGCGCATTTGACGACCGCATTGCGGAGCAGGAACGCGACCTGCTGATACGCAATGACGAGTTCCGCCCCGCGCTTGATGCGGTGGCCCATTACAACACCAGTAACAGCGACACAGGGTTCATATCCGGCTCTATGTTCGACCAGGCAAGATCCATTGTTGGCGTGGAGCTGACACTGCCGCTGGACCAGCGCGTGATCCGCCAGAACAGGGACACATCAGCGCGCTCTCTGCAGTTGCTCAAGGAGCAGCGCACCTTCCGCCTGGAAGAGATTGCGGAACAGATACGGAACGCGTATCGAGGATACGCGGCGGCGAAGATATCGCTGGACATTTACAGCCAGAACCTGGCCGTTGCGGAAAAGGGCATCTACCTGGCCCAACGCCTGGTTGACGAGGGTGAGGGATCTAACAGAGATATTCTCGATGCACAGCAAGCGTTGACCGATGTGCAGGGCGGAATGTTATCCGCAAGAGCCAAGCTCTATCTGGCGTGTATTCGCCTGAAACTCGCCATGGGCGATGACTTGACGAAGATGGGAACGAAATGAAAGAACAAATCAAGCTTTGGGGAATTCGGATTATCGTACTCCTTCTGGTGCTGATGGCCGGACAGAAATGGGGAGTCCCGATGTACAAGCAGTACTTCACAAAGAAGGTGACATCGGCCTACATCCCAACTACAAAGGTGAAGTTCGGGCAGTTTACGGTCAGTTTCCATGAGATGGGCGCACTGCAGGCCGAAAGGTCCGTGGCGGTCAATGTGGAGATTAATGGCAAGCTCATCTACCTGATATCAGAGGGGGCGATAGTCAAACCCGGCACAAAACTCGCCGAAGTGGACACATCAGATCTGCAGCGTGAGGTGCTCAATCAGCAACTGGCATACAACAACACTCTGGCCGATGTTGACCGCGCAAACGCCGAACTGGACATTCTGAAAAAGCAGAACGAGACGGACCTCGCCGAAACGCAAGCCCAGTTCGACTTCGATAAGAACGAGTTGACCCTTGCCAAGGATCGGCTCACCAGGAAGCAGTCACTCTACACAGACAAGCTTGTCACCCGCTCGGACGTTGACCAGGCGGAGGGTGAGGTTCGCTCCAAAGAGTTCACCGTCAAGAAGGGCGATGCGACCCTGAAGCTCAAGGTAGAGGAGATTAGCAACAAAGAGGCGCAGAAGTCAGCGGAAGTACGCAACATCAAGTTCCGCACCCAGATGGCCAAGCGGAGCCTGGACGAAGCGCAGCGCAGGGTAGATAAGGCCATTGTCACCGCGCCCGCGCCGGGCATGGTGGTACTTGACACCGACTGGGGTCCCGACGGACGCCGCAAGCTGCAGGCGGGCGACTCGGTTCGCCCTCAGCAGACCATTCTCTCTCTGCCGGACTTGACCAGTATGCAGGTGAAGATAGCGCTTGGAGAAGCGGATGCGCCGAAAGTGCAGATCGGGTTGCCGGTGCTGATTCGGCTGGAAGCGGTGCCAAAAAGGGTGTTCCACGGCACAGTAAAGAGCATGGCGAGTCTGGCAACAGAACCTTCGCCGTGGGAGCGAACAGGCAACACCGGCAAGACGTTTGAGGTCATCATTGCTGTCAAGGAAGTGGAGCCGAAGACGCTGAAGCCGGGTATGACCGTGGATGCTGAGTTCATACGCAAGAGCGTTGCCAAAGCGATGTACGTGCCATTGGAAGCTATTGTTGAAAGCGGAGACAAAATCTTCGTGTATGTGAAAAATGGCAGCGGCTGGCGTAAGCAGGTTGTTAAGCTGGGCATAAGCAACGACAACTTCGTCTGTGTTACGAAGGGGCTGGCGATGACTGATGTAGTGGCCCTGCGTGATCCCACCAAACCGATTGACGAGCAGAACGCCGGCGCTACCAGCAGCGGGGATGAAACCAGCAGCGACAAGACGAAACCGAAGACAGCAGTACCCATCCCAGATTCGACTAAGAAATGAACATACTTGACGCGATTCAAACCGGGCTATCCGAACTGCTATCTCACAAGCTGAGATCCATGCTCACCATGTTGGGCGTGATCTTCGGCGTGGCGGCGGTGATAGCAATGGTATCCATCGGCGAGGGCGCCAAGCAGGAGGCCCTTGCACAGATTCGCCTCATGGGCATAGACGTAGTACACGTCAGGCGAGCTATTGTTTCCGGCGAACTGCTGGACAAAGCTCAGGAACGTTCACCTTACGGGCTGAAGTACTCCGATGCCGGCGCCATACAGGCAGTCTGCACTTTTGCCAAGCGGGTAGTGCCGCTCCGAGAAGTGTATGCAGACGTAAAGGTGGGCGAGAAGCCGATGCCCGTGAAAGTGGTAGGCACCACTGCCGGTTACGCTGCAGTCAGCCGGTCAAACGTATTGCGCGGACGGTTTCTCACTGACATGGACATAGCGCAGAACTCCCCGGTGTGCGTATTGGGTGCGGCTGCCAAGCGTGATCTATTCGGCTTTGATAACCCCATCGGCGAGACCGTAAAGATCGGCGGGCGGCTTCTCAAGGTTGTCGGCGTAATGGAGCCGAAGGAGATAGGGTCGGCCAAGGCGCTGTCCGCGTTGAGGGATCTGAACTCAGACATCTACATTCCGATCACGATGTCGCTGGTGGACTTCCAGATTTACAGTCAGCAGGCGATGCCGACGACACTGCCCGCCCTGCGCGCACTGGCTGCCAAGATGCTGTCCACGCAGTCCAGAGGCAAAAGCCCAATCACCGAGATCATCGTACAGGTAGACAGCGACACGGCCACCGTCCCAACAGCGTCGGTCATTCGCTCGCTGCTGGACCGCTCTCATCGCGGTATACGAGACTACGAGATCATTATCCCCGCCGAGTTGCTGAAACAGAGTCAGCAGACACAGCGGATATTCAACATAGTCATGGCCGCCATCGCGAGCATATCGCTGCTGGTGGGCGGAATCGGCATTATGAACATCATGCTGGCGACAGTCACTCAGCGCACCAGGGAGATCGGTGTGCGGCGGTGCATAGGTGCCACGAAATGGGATATCATCCGTCAGTTCATGCTTGAGGCGCTGGTCATCACGTGTCTCGGAGGGCTGATAGGTGTTGCCTTGGGGGTGGGCGGTGCGAGGGCCATCAGCATATATGCCCACTGGAATACGGTCGTCTCCATGCAGGCGATTATCGTGTCGTTCGGGGTTTCGGGGTTGGTCGGCGTGGTCTTCGGGTTGTACCCGGCGGTACGCGCGGCATCTGTTGATCCGATTGAAGCGTTGAGATATTCGTGATGAGTGACGAGTGAAACGTGACAGGGAATCTTCCCATCACTGATCACTCATCACCCATCGCGCATCAAAGATATGTCACTAATACTGGTCAGAGATCTGAAAAAATCATATAAGATCGGCAGCATGGAAGTTCCTGCGCTGAACGGCGTCTCCTTCATCATCGAGGAGGGGGAGTTCGTCGCCATCATGGGACCGTCGGGTTCAGGCAAGTCCACGCTGATGAATCTGCTCGGCTGCCTTGACAGACCGACATCCGGCACTTACGTATTGGATAGCGAAGATGCCAGCAAGATGAATGACTCCGCGCGCGCTGCGATACGAAACCGCAAGATCGGCTTCGTGTTTCAGAGTTTCAACCTGCTGCCGCGCATGTCCGCACTCAAGAACACCCTGCTCCCGATGATGTACGCAAACAGGCGTAAGGACACCGCGATGGCCAAAGACGCGCTGAACCGTGTGGGCCTGGGCAAGCGTATTAACCACACGCCCATGCAGCTATCCGGCGGCGAACAGCAGCGTGTGGCCATTGCGAGGGCGTTGGTGAACGATCCGCCGCTGATATTCGGCGACGAACCTACCGGAAACCTGGACACGGCGACCGGCACTGAGATCATGTCCATCTTCCAGAAGCTGAACGACGCGGGGAAGACGGTCATAATCGTCACGCATGAGCCGGAGATCGCCCAGCACGCCAAGCGCATACTCAGATTCCGCGACGGTCTGCTGGAATCCGACGAGCTTGTGGAGAACCGCCTGACCGCCGTGCCGAAACCCCGAGAGTAACGTAGACTCTGGAAATCGCCTCGCATCATCTCGACCTCCGGCAAGGAATTTCCACGTCTTCCTCCGAACATACTGTCATCATCCTTGGAAAGGTTGCACCAAATGACAGATTCACGCATCGCAGCGCAGCTCTACACACTCCGCGAGTTTACTAAGACGCCGGAAGATGTCGCGAAGACCATGAAGAAGGTCCGCGAGATCGGTTACGAGGCCGTTCAGGTCTCCGGCATGGGACCGATTGACCCTGGAGAATTGAAGAAGATTGTGGACGGCGAGGGGCTGCACATCTGCGCCACGCACATACCGTATCAGAGAATGGCGGAGACGCCCGAACTGGTGATAGAAGATCATCAGCTATGGGGTTGCAAGCATCCGGCAATCGGCGGTATGCCTGGCGAGTACCGGAATGCTGATGGATACCACAAGTTTGCAAAAGAGGCATCGGAAGTCGGCAGAAAGCTGGCAGAGGGCGGGCTGAGCTTTAGTTATCACAACCACAGCTTCGAGCTTGAGAGATATGGCGACAAGGTAGGGCTGGAGATTCTGCGAACCGAAAGCGACCCGAAATACTTCAACCTGGAGATAGACACATACTGGATTCAGCACGGCGGCGGCGACTCGGCGGAGTGGGTGTCGCGGTGTAAAGGCCGCATCCCGCTGCTCCACCTGAAGGACATGACCATGCGCGGCAGCGAGCAGTTGATGGCGGAAATCGGTGAGGGCAACCTGAATTGGCCCGCGATACTGAAGGCCGCGAAGGAAGCCGGTGTGGAGTGGTACATCATCGAGCAGGATGTTTGCCAGCGCGCCCCGTTTGAGAGCCTGGCAATCAGCTTCCGCAATGTGAAGGCGATGGGGCTGAAATAACGCAGGTGTTAGGTGTTTGGTGGTAGGTGTTAGGAAATGCAGCTTAAGACCGACAGACTGATCCTTCGACCGTTGGAAGAAAAAGACGCCGCGGACTTGTTTCCGGTGATGAACGATCCGGACGTGACCGCGAACCTGCTGCTGCCCCACCCATACCCTGCGGAGAAGGTATCCGCATGGATCAGAAGTTGCCATGCCGCGTATGAGGTCTGCGAGCGATACGACCTGGCTGTGGTCAGGAAAGACACCGGGCAGGTGATAGGGGTCTGCAGCCTCTGCAAGGTATCCTGGGAACACCTCAGCGCGGAACTGGTCTACTGGATAGGCAAACCCCACTGGGGCCAGGGCTTTATCACTGAGGCCGCGCGAAAAGTGCTGGAGTATGGGTTTCTGGAGTTGGGACTAGAGCGTGTCTGTGTGGGTTGTTTTGCCTGTAACACCGCATCGCGCCGAGTTATCGAGAAGCTGGGATTCATCTACGAAGGCACGGCGCGCGGCGAGTACAAGAAGCTCGGCGTGCGGTACGATACTCTCCATTTCGGAATGCTGAGAGAGGATATCACCAATGCTTCTGGAGACTGAGCGGCTGATTCTGCGGCCAATAGAAGAAACCGATGTGCCGGCCCTCTTCCCGCTCATTAACGATGCCGATGTTGCGCGCAACCTGATGAGGGTGCCATATCCCTATCCGGAAGAGCAGTATGCGCCTTGGATACGGAAGGCCCGTGAGGCGATGGAGCGCAAGGAACAGTACGATATGGCGGTCGTGCTCAAAGAGACCGGCCTGCCCATCGGTGCGATCGGATTCCATGACGTGGTGTGGTCTCACATGCGCGCGGAGATGGGCTATTGGTTTGGCAAGCCCTATTGGGGTAATGGGTATGCGACAGAGGCCGCTATGGGGATGCTTCAGTTCGGGTTTGACGAACTAGGTTTGGAACGCATACATGCATACAGCTTCACCAGAAACAAGGCGTCCGCAAACGTCTTGCGCAAGATAGGGATGACCTACGAGGGCAGTGCCAGGCATGCTTTCAGAAAGAACGGCGAGTTCCTGGACATCTTCCTTTTCGGCATCATCCGCGAGGAGTTTGCAGCAAGACCATGAGCGACCGCAACACACATGCTCCATTCCGATTCCACAACCTGGACGAACTGCATGCGGCCATCCAAGAGCTTGGCCTGGATATCTCCGTTCAGGACGATGTCTCATGTCTGATTCAGCCGGTGCAACTGGGCGGACGTACCATACCCAACGCGATGGCGGTTCAACCGATGGAGGGGTGCGATGGAGAAGCGGACGGCTCGCCGGGAGAACTGACCTACCGCCGGTATCGCAGGTTCGGCGCGGGCGGCGCTGGACTTATCTGGTTCGAGGCGTGCGCGGTAGTGGAGAGTGGCAGGGCTAATCCGCGGCAGCTTTGGCTTCACGAGGGCAACAAGGGTTCTTTCGCGCTCATGCTGGAGGAGTGTCTGTCCGCCGCGCGAGAGTCCATGGGCGCAGGGCACAGGCCGTTCAACGTGCTGCAACTCACACATTCCGGGCGTTACAGCAAGCCGGGTGATACCTTCGTGCCGGTGATAGCTTATCATGACCCGCTGCTCGACCAGACTCGAAGCGTCAGTCCCGACCAGCCGCCGATCTCGGACGACGAACTGAAGAGGCTGGAAGATGCATTTGTGAAGTCGGCCCGACTGGCGTTTGAGGTCGGATTCGATGCCGTTGACGTGAAGGCGTGCCACAGATATCTGAACAATGAGCTTCTCTCCGCGCATACCCGGCCCGGCGAGTTCGGCGGGAGTTACGAGAACAGGACGCGATTTCTGAAAGAGTGCGTAGGGCGCATACGGCAGGAGTTCGGCGCCGACAGAGTGACCACAAGGATGAACATTTTCGACGGTCATCCCTATCCGTATGGTTGGGGTATGGACGCGGTAAATCCGAACGCGCCGGACCTGACTGAGCCAAAGCGCCTCATCCGCGAACTGCATGAGGGCGGGATGGGGTTGATGAACCTGACGATGGGCAATCCGTACTTCACGCCGCACATCAACCGCCCATATGACAAGCCGATCACCGGTGGAAATCGTCCCAATGAGCATCCACTGGTAGGCGAGGAACGGCTGGTGTCGCTGACCCGGCAGGCGCGCGAGGGGCTTCTCGGCCTGGCAGTGATAGGCAGCGGATACTCATGGCTGAGGCATCTGTGGCCCTATGTTGCTGCTGCGGAGATCAGTCGCGGCGGCATACAGATGGTGGGCATGGGGCGGCAGGCGTTTGCGTACCCCGGATTCGCGAAGGAGATCATGGAAACCGGCAGGTTGGACCCAAAACACACCTGCATATCGTGCTCATGCTGCTCGCAGATCATGAGGCAGGGCGGCACGGCGGGGTGCGTACCGTTTGACGCTGAAGTATACGGACCGGTCTACCGGGGATAAGGAATCGTTCAATGTTGAATCGTGCTGAAATGTTGCAGAGGATTAAGAACGCGTCGGAAGCGTGGGACATGGTCGTGATCGGCGGAGGCGCCACCGGCGTTGGGATTGCCATAGACGCGGCATCACGCGGGTACAAGACCGCTCTGCTAGAGAAGCACGACTTCGGCAAAGGCACGTCCAGCCGAAGCACCAAGCTGGCGCACGGCGGGGTTCGGTATCTGCAGCAGGGTAACATCTCGCTGGTACTGGAAGCCCTCCGCGAGCGCGGCTTGCTCCGGCAGAACGCCCCTCACCTGGTTCACGATCTGGCGTTCATCGTCCCGCGCTACGACTGGTGGGAGGGCGGATTCTACGGTTTCGGCCTGAAGGTCTACGACATAATGGCGGGGCGGCAGGGCTTCGGGCATTCCAGCATTCTGTCGCTGGAGGAGACTGTTGAGCGGATACCCACCATCGAGACGAAAGGGCTTCGCGGCGGCGTGGTTTACTACGACGGGCAGTTTGACGACGCCCGACTGATAGTAAACATGGTGCAGACGGCTGCCGAACAGGGTGCGGCGCTGGCGAACTACACGTCGGTGGACGGCCTGCTGAAAACGGACGGCGTGGGGAGCGGTGTGGCTGCCACGGATGCCGAGACCGGCGAGCAGTTCCAGATCAGCGCGAAGGTAGTGGTCAACGCGACCGGGCCGTTCACGGACTCCATCCGCGTAATGGACGACCCGACGTCAAAACCTATGATAGACCCCAGCCAGGGGGTTCATATAGTATTGGACAGGTCGTTCCTGCCCGGTGACACCGCGATCATGGTACCGCATACCGACGACGGCCGCGTGCTTTTCGCGATACCCTGGCATGACCGCGTGCTGATCGGTACGACTGATACGCCAATTAGCGAGGTCACACTGGAACCGAAACCTCTGAAGGAAGAGATGGACTTTCTACTGAGTCATGCCGCGCGGTACATGACCAAAGGCCCCAAGGCGAGCGACGTGCTGTGCGCCTTCGTCGGCATCCGTCCGCTGGTCGGCTCATCCGACGCGGAGAACACCGCTGCACTCTCGCGAGACCACACGGTACACATATCGAACACCGGGCTTGTGACGGTTGCGGGCGGCAAGTGGACCACATACCGCAGGATGGCCGAGGACGCGGTGAACCAGGCCGCCCTGCTCGGTGATCTAGAGACGCGCACCTGCACCACGGCGGACCTGCATATCCACGGTTTCCACCGCAAGGCCGAGCGGTTCGGTGCGCTGAGCATTTACGGCTCGGATGCGCCCGCGATTCAGGCATTGGTGCGCTCGGACCCATCATACGCGGAATCGATTCACCCCAGGTTTCCGACACTCACCGGAGAAGTGGTTTGGGCTGTGCGTACGGAGATGGCGCGAACGGTGGAGGATTTCCTGTCACGACGCACCCGGGCGTTGCTGCTGGACGCGAAGGCAAGCTCGCAGATGGCTCCCAAGGTAGCAGAGATCATGGCGCGCGAACTGGGACGCGATGCGGCATGGGAACATGCGCAGGTGGAAGACTATCAGGCTTTGGCGAAAGATCATACACCTCAGTGAGTCTTCATGGCTTGACTGTCAGCATCCTCGCGCCGAAAGGACATTCTCGGCAGCGCGTAGCTGTTCCGGCGTATTGATGCCGGCAACCTCGTCCGGTGAGGCGGCGGCTGTTGCCACGCGCCTGCACTGCATAATGGCGATGTCTACCATCTCGGTCAGGCATAGTTCACCGGCGGTGTTCTCGCGCATTAAGCCGATGTTCTCCCACAGCCAGTCCGCGTCGAATGCGTACAGCCCGCCGTTGATCTCCTTCACCGCGCGCTGTTCGTCGGTCGCCACTTTCTCTTCCGCTATTCCCGCCACATCGCCGTTCTCCGCGCGTATGATTCGTCCGTATCCGGTGGGGTCGGCCAGAACCGCGGAGGCCAGGGTGACTGCTGCTTGCTCCTGAAGGTGAGTCTCCATCAGCAAACGGATGGTCTCGACTTTGAAAAGCGGACTGTCGCCGCACATCACGAGCAGGTTTTCCGCACCGTCAGCCGCCTGGCGCGCACAGATCACCGCATGGCCGGAGCCGCGCTGCTCGTCCTGAAACGCGTAAGCTACCCTATCGCCCAGTGTTTCCCGCACGACCTCTGCGCGGTAGCCTACCACCACCACCGGTTCGGTAATACCTACCGCTTGCAGCGCGTCAAGCACATGCGCTATTACCGGGCGTCCGCACAAGGGAACCAGAACTTTGGGCAGATCGGAACCCATGCGCGTCCCTTTACCGGCAGCCAGCGCTATCGCCTGAAAGGAATTGTTGCTTTTCATGCTCACATTCTACCACCCATAGCCTGCATTTTGCACACTTTTCGTGAAGAATACGTGTACATCGGCTGTGGGCAAGCGGCCTGACAAGAAAAAAGCCCCGCTCTCATGTAAGGAGCAGGGCCAGGAATACAACTCGCCTGGGTGAAAGGATCGAATTTGTATACTCTTAGAATACTCTAAGTTCGGGCTATCACAAATCCCCATTTGGAGGGATAATCCGCTTGACTATTTTGCGCAATGTCTGTAATATGAGTGAGGAAGGTTCTGGAAATGCACACATACACAGAACGGCAGATTGCGATACTTTCAGAAATAATCCAGTTCTCATACACGGACATACTCTCCCGAAAAGGCTGGGACGAGATACTCCGACTCCTCACTACGGTCATATCCTGCGATGCTTCGGCAGCAATATTCTTCGATGCCGACACCGGACTACCGTCATGGTACGTCGGAAGCGGCATGGATGAAACCTTCTTCGATCAATACAAGACAAAGTTTCATCTCCTGGATCCGATACTCACGAAGGGACTAGCAGAAGGCCGATATGTGTGGCGACCGGAAGATATGATGCCGCGAGTGGAATGGATGAACACTGAGATGTACAAGCAGTTGTCGGGAGTATACGGCGTAAAGAATTTCGTCACGATTATTGTGAAATATGACACAAGGGCGGCAATCATAGTACGCTTGGTAAGGCATAATGCATCCTCCCCGTTCACTGACCGAGAGGTAGAGATTCTCAGCGTTATCCAGCCTCACATTGCCGCGGCATTCGAGCGCGCTAATCGGAAAGACAAGGAAGACTTTCTGGTACAGACCATCATTCCCAGCCTTGATGGAACCGCGAACCCGTTTTTCATCTTTGACCACGATGGCGATCTGGTACGCATGAATGACGTGGCAAATGAAATGTACGAGGCAACGGACGATAAGCAAGCTATGCGGGACGACCTATGTCGCGCGGCGTCCACGCTGATCTGGAGCGAGGCTCAGAGCGGTCCTGGGGTCGATCAACTTGACGCGATCTTCCATGTGGACACTAAGAAGTTCAGGCTGTCCTCATTTCCGATTCAGCCGCCAGGCCCACGCCCTTGGTACATCCTTTACGCATCCGACATGGGTTTTCACCTTCGCGAAAGATATGAAACAGCGATGGGCGCCTTCGGCCTGTCAGCTAGAGAGAGGGAAATTTGCGAGATGCTCATATATGGTCTCTCGAATCGGCAGATTGCGGAGAAGACGCAGTTGACGGAACTAACCGTCAAGGATCATGTGAAGAGCATTAGGGAGAAGCTAGGCGTCTCCAGCCGAAACCGGATACTGCAGACTCTATTGATGACAGAATCATGATCCTATTTACAAGTAAAGATCTGAAAGCCATATCTGAAACAATACACGCGCTGCGAAAGGCGTCCGTACCCGGCGACTTGTCACGGGCGCTAGTTCTCGTCAGTTCCGCAGTGAAGGCCAAATCGGGCGGTATAGCTATTATGCGCGCGGATGGATGCGGTCCCAGCGAAGCAGTATTGCACAATGTGGATGAGGAGTTCTATTACGAGTATCGAGACAAGTATGATGCACTGAAGATTGTGCCCTGGAAAGCTGTGAACAGAGGAATTTGTGTGTGGCGGGCGACGGACCTTATGACCCAAATGGAGTGGGACAACTCCGAGGTCAACAGGGTGTCTATGCGCCCTCGCGGTATCTACCACCCCATCGGTGTCGCGTTCGGCACAGAGTTGGCGTTCTTAGGACTGATGTGGTTGGCTCGAACGAAAAACGATGCACCGTTTTCTGACAAGGATCTGAACCTGGTAGAGATTCTCCAACCTCATTTTGAGGACGCCTTGCGAAAAATGTTGCGGCAACCGGAGAGCGATCAGATCAGGGAATCGTTGATCAACGGCACTGAGAAGATGAAGCGCCCGGTGTTCATCGTTGACAAGGAAGGAACGCCTGTTTACATAAACTCCGTAGCCAGCAGGATATTTGCAGAGGAAGGAGTGAGCAGGCAAGAGGGTCTGGAAAGAATTGAGCTAGCAGTAGCGGGGCGCGGCATTTGCGTCCACACGCAGGCGGCGCCGGTGGAGTCACTAGCTGCCGTTTGCACGCTGGGCGGACTGCCGTACCGATTGCTGTCATTCTTTATCGAAGGAACAGTATCCAGGTACCGAGTGACCATCGCGATAGACAGCCTCGCCATCCTGGGGCAGTTTTTTCGTCGGGCGTTTTCGCGGTATCCATTCACCGAACGCGAATCTGAGATCTGCCTGATGCTGGTGCAGGGGAGGTCGAACAGAGATATCGCCGAAACACTGAACATCTCGGAACTGACGGTGAAAGATCATGTAAAAGCTGTACTCGGCAAGCTTCCCGTGAAAACCCGAGCCGAAGTGCCGATGCATATACTATGCATGGACGAGGATGTTTGATCACCTTGTGATGCTCTGACGGTAGACTAACCCGCCAGAGCTTCCAGCTCATCTTCCGGTATGTCGAAGTTGGCATAGGCCTGCTGCACGTCGTCCAACTCGTCGAATTGATCCATCATGCGAAGCACCTGGCTTGCTTCCTTGCCCTGAATACTCACGGTGTTCTTCGGTATCATGGCAAGCTCGGCCTCGATGACCTTCACCTTCGCGTCTTCCAGGGCCTGACGAACCTGCGGGAAATCGGAAACCGCCGTGGTGACTTCGTAGATATCGCCTTCACTGTCTATATCCTCAGCGCCGGCGTCGAGCGCTATCTCCATCAGCTTGTCTTCGTCTATCTCGGTCTTGTCAATGGCGATCATGCCCTTCTGGTCGAAAATCCAGGCCACGCTGCCGGACTCGCCGAGGCTGCCGCCGTTGCGGGAGAAGATGACCCTAAGCTCTGCCACCGTGCGGTTGCGGTTATCGGTGAAGCACGAAACCAGTATCGCCACTCCGCCGGGTCCGTAGCCCTCCCAGACGACGTCCTCGTACTGCGCGCCTTCAAGTTCGCCTGATCCACGCTGAACTGCACGCTTGATGGTGTCCTGTGGCATGCCTTTTTCACGGGCCTTCTGCATGGCCAGCCGAAGCCGCATGTTGGCATCGGGGTTGCCGCCGCCGTCACGCGCCGCGATGATAATCTCTCGTGCCAGCTTTGTGAACAGGTTGCTTCTCTGTGCGTCCTGCTTGCCTTTTCGCAACTTGATATTATGCCATTTGGAATGTCCGGACATACCTTGCGCTCCTTTGTGCCGCATGCCGAAAAAGGTTGATGACAGTAGGTCAGACAGGCTCGCGGCGGCCTTATGGTACACGGAATTATAGCACCTGCCGAGCGCACAGTCAAACCGCCGGCCCATAATGCAGGGCCTTAAGAGCATTATTCGCATTTTCCAAATAATGCGAGTCAGTGTCAACTTGGAAGGATGATGCCGCATCTTATCCGAACAATAGCATTGTGGGACGGCTGATATCCAGGGCCATGTACCATATCGAAGGAGAGACTATGGAAAACCTGATGAAAGTTGCAGATGAAATACGAGCGGAACTGAACGCCAAGAACGCAGCCAGAGACAAGGCGCTTGTCACGTCGCGCGAGGCGATCCGCTTCTGCGCGAACTCGATACGCTCCATCCACCGAGGGGAGTACGACGAGGCTGAGAACCTGCTCCACGAGGCCAAGACCCGGGTAGTGGAGACCGCGGACGAGCTGCGGGACTTCCCTGACATCTACCATGCGGGTTACGTTCAGGATGCGCAGAAGGAGTACGTCGAGGCAGCGACCGTCAAGTCTATCATGCGCGATCTACCGATCCTTTCCTACCAGGACCTGGGCGTAGAGGAGGCTCCATACCTTAACGGCCTGGCGGAGGCGGTCAGCGAGTGTCGGCGCGATGTGCTCGATCTCCTGCGCAAAGGCGACATGGAGCGCGGCGTACACGTTATGCAGACGATGGATGACATCTTCGGTGTGCTCTGCACGTTTGACTACCCGGACGGCATTACCGGCGGGCTCCGGCGCACGATGGACCAGACTCGCGCAGTGCTGGAGCGGACACGTGGCGACCTGACGATCACCATTCGCCAGCGCGAACTGGAGAAGGCGTTGAACAAGGCCGTGGAGGCGTTTGAGGGGAAGGGATAGGCTCGAACGTCGAACATCGAACGCCCAACATTCAACAGTTGTAGGGGCCGGACGCCGTCCCGGCCCGAGGAAGAAATAATGAAAACAGGCGCCATGCGCTCTGGTGAAAGAATGAAGGCCACGTACGAGTTCGGGCCGGTGGATCATCTCTACCGCACGGAGTTTTCGATCTGGCCGGAAGCGATAGAGCGGTGGAAGGGCGAGGGCCTGCCGGACGATTGGCAGGAGTCGAATCTGTTCATGTATGATCCTCCGGGGGTTTTTCAGACCGGCTTGAATCTGGACTGGTGTGAACCGCCGTTCATGCCGCAGTTCGAGGCCAAGGTACTGGAGGTCTGCGGCGACCATGAGATCATCCAGGATACGGCGGGCCGACATCTGAAGGTGTTCAAGGGCAGAAGGCACGGTTTCATGCCGGACTACCTCAGGCACGTGGTGAGCAATATGGCCGAATGGGAAGCCGTGGCTCCGAGGCTTGACCCTTCCAATGATGTGAGATGGGATGGTCTGGCGGATCGAGTCCTGACGCAGAGGCGTTTGACCGACGAGGCGGGCGGAATCCTGGACCAGCGGCTCATCGGCGGGTACATGTACCTGCGCGCCCTGATCGGGCCTGAGGATCTGCTGTACATGTTCTACGATCAGCCTGAGGTTATCCACGCGCTGATGCAGGGCTGGCTGAACCTGATGGATGCCG
>JANYKG010000168.1 GCA_025358205.1 Armatimonadota bacterium | reverse complement strand
CGGGTCGGGACTCAGCTCATCGGCGGCGTTAGAGATTGCGTCAGCCATGACCTTTCAGGCGCTCAACGGCTTTGAGATGGAAGGCGCGGAGATGGCTAAGCTCTGCCAGCAATCGGAGAATGAGTTTGTGGGTGTGAACTGCGGAATCATGGATCAGTTTATCTCTCGCTTGGGCAAGAAGAACCACGCTCTCTTTGTAGACTGTCGAACGCTGGACTATGATGCAGTACCTATCACCGGTAAAGACGTTCGGTTTATCGTGGCTGATACGTTGAAGAAGCGCGGTCTGGTGGACTCCGAGTACAACACTCGGCGTGAGCAGTGCGAGGAGGCAGTGCGGGTGCTGAAGACATATCTGCCGGGCATCACCGCGCTTCGGGACGTGAGTGTGGCCGACTTCAAGAAGTACGGTGGTGAGCTGCCGCCGACCGTCAGACGACGGGCCGAGCATGTTATCTACGAAGACGAGCGAGTGATGAAGAGCGTGCAGGCCTTGAAGAAGGGTAACGTGGAGATGTTCGGCAAGCTGATGAACCAGTCGCACGAGTCTCTGCGCGACCTGTACGAGGTGAGCTGCCGCGAGCTGGACGTGCTGGTCGAATCCGCATGGAAGACCCCAGGCGTTTATGGTTCGCGCATGACCGGCGCGGGCTTCGGCGGATGCACCGTAAGCATGGTCGCAAAGGATTCGGTGGAGATGTTTCTGGAGAATGTGCCGCTGGAGTACCGAGCGCGTATCGGAACCACACCATTGGTCTATGTCTGTACGCCTGAGAGCGGCGCGGAGATTCTGGCCGAGCATGAGCCTGATATCGCGATAGACGAGGACTGATAAATTCTATTTGCGTGATTCTCGAAATCTGACGTCCAGCAGTCTTGGTTGTAAGGCGCTGGACGTCTTCTCGTATCCCAGGGGAACAGCAACGGCGGTGAAGTTGTCATAACATTGAATGCGTAGAATGTCTATGATGCGCGCAGGAAGGTTTCTTGATGAGAGCATGGCTTGTTTGTCTTGGTCTTGGCGTTGTTCTGTCCAGCAGCGTTCTTGCAGACAGTGCGAGCATTCACCGCATGGTGGTCGGAGACAAGGCGCTTGAACTGCAGGATACTGTCAAGTTGACGTCAGCCAAAGATGGCGAAGTCGAGTCTGCATGGATATCACCGGATGGCGCTTACATTGTCTATAGCGTTGCCGGCGAGGATGGCCAGTCCCCACCTGCTAAAGTCTGCATCATAAGTTCGTTAGGCGGCAGGTCCGATGTATTGGTAGCCGCTCCAAAAAACCTTGAGAAGCTGGCGGATGCTGCGTCGCCGTTTGATGCCTGGGTGCCGGACCTGGATGAACAAAGCCCCGTTGTATGGTCTCCGGATAGCAAGTCCATAGCTCTTGCCGTCGCGCACTTCGCCTTCGATCCTGCGCATAACATGTCGGTCAACGACACATGCGTCATGGTAATGACGACTGCCGGTCAGCGACGGGCCTTGTTTACGCTTCCGGCGAACTGCTGGATGACGAGTCCGATAATATGGAGCGCCGACTCGCGCAGACTGGCGTGTGCGGTGGAGAGCATGCGCTCCGACTCCAACAAGAAGATGACCAAAAATGCCGAACTGGTCGTCATGGACATGCAGAATGGATCGGTGGAGAGCATATTTGCCCAGACGGACACCCAGGTGTCCCTGGACCGCTGGAGACCCGACGGAAAGTCAGTACTTCACTACGACACCGGTCACGGCGACAAGGCATACCGGCAGATGGAGTCCTTTCTCGACGGTACTACGAACAGCGTCGGCCCGGACCTGGCGGCGATTCCGAATAAGTCGCCTGACGGACGCATGCAGGTCGCAGGTTCATCAGGGCTCAGTGTGGAAGATACTGTGACCGGAGACGTCAAAGAGGTGTTCAAGAACTATGCTGCGAAGGCTATCGGTTGGACGCCAGATAGCAAGATGATCATCTACAAAGACCTGCAGGCTGTGAAGGATGCTCCGGGCAATCGGAAGATGGACTTGGATACGGTTTGGATTGCCGTGCCAGAGAAGCAGAAGATGAACCACATGTGCGTAGCTCTGGATGGGTGCGTAGGGACTAACGACGTGTTCTCTCGTGATGGCCTTCGCATGACATACACGTCCGAGGGTCGTGTTTTTGTGGCCTCCCTCGGATGGACTTCAGCCACTACGTATGACATGATCGCCGCTGGTCTGCTTACCGAGGATGCAGAGAAGGCGATACTCGTCAAAAACGCACATCTGATCGGCGTGGGGCTCCAAATGTATTCTGACGACTATGGCGGACCACTCCCCTCTGGAGAGGAATTCGCGCAGCAACTGGCGCCTTATCTACGGCAGATGAAATCCTATCCAACGTACGGCAATCCGTTCAACCGGCCAGGTACCGACCAGATGGCTTTTCAGTATTATCCCTTGGGCGATCTGAACAGCGTAAGCAGCCCGGCGGATACCAAGATGGGGATGTTCGATGTCGGCTACGGCTGGCAGATCGTTCTCTACGCAGACGGACATGTGAAAGTTGTGCCGAAGCAGTGATCAGAGTGGCAACATCGCACGTGATGTGGCTTGACGAGGAGTTTGCACGATGAGGACTTGGTTTGCAATGCTGTGTTTGGTCGTTGCGCTTGCTGGAGCAGTTCCAGCAGGCGATGGGGATATTTACCTGATGCTCGTTGGAGAGCGCGTGCTTGAGCTTCAGGAGACCACCAGGCTAACCTCACTGAAGGATGGCAAGGTGGAAGGCGCATGGATATCGCCCGATGGCAAGTTCGTTGCATATGTGACGGATATGGCTGGGAAGGACGGGCACACGCGCCGTCTGTGCGTCACCAGGTCGTCAGGCGGCAACGTGACCGTGCTGCTCTCGCAGTTCATCAAGAAAGATGAGGACGCCGCCGCTGAGGTGTGGACGCCGGATATCAGCGATTGGAGTCAGATATCCTGGTCGCCGGATAGCAGACTGATCGCGGTTCCTGCTGTTCGCAAAGTGATAGCCGAAAAAGATCAAACCTGGCCGTCGGTGGACCGCGGCATCATTGTCCTGACAACCGGAGGCCTGAGCAGAGGCGCGTTCAGCCTGCCGACCGACACGAATTTGATGAGTTCTATTATATGGAATCCCGGCTCAACGAAGTTTGCCTTCAAGACCGATGGTATGACATCCGGCCCTGTGGAACAGGCGAAATCCGTCGGAAAGATCATGGTTTGTGACATACTACGCGGCACATGCGACCAGGTTAAGTCGCAGGAGCTGGGCGCTGCATATCCGCATTCATGGAGCGCTGATGGCAAGTCCGTGCGTTACAACAATACCTATATCAGCAGCGACAAGGCCGGAGGTAAGCGCCAGCAGGTATGGCAGTTCAGGGAGATGCGGGCGGACGGTAGTTCAGACGCACTTATTGAGGAAATGCCGTCGCCATGGTTTATGTCACCGGACCGGCGCATGAGGCTGATCTCGAACCCTGGTCTGAGTATTGAGGATCGCGAAACCGGCAGTGTCACTCAGGTCTTCAAGCAGTTTGACGGCGAGTTGCGCGGGTGGACGCCGGACAGCAGGATGATTGTGTACTACAAGTCGGATGTAATCAAGGACCAGTCCGGCAAGCGCGCTGAGCGCCTGCGCACGTGCTGGCTTGCAGTTCCGGGGGATGAGAAGTGGAATCATATGTGTGTTGCGCTTGATGTGGATGCGGACAGCGGTCTGAGCTTCTCGCATGATGGAATGAAGATGGCCTATCGTTCGCGCGGGCGGATTACTCTGGCGGAAATGGGATGGGCTGACATGAGTACAGCGGAGAAGGCAGATGCGGGTATGCCGCTGACCGAAGAAGAGGAGAAGGGGCTGCTCGCGAAGAATGCAAAGCAGATCGGCGCGGGGCTGAGCATGTACGCTGCTGACTGGGACGGCGGACTTCCATCCGCCGATGAGTTTGTTCAGCAACTTGATCCGTATGCGAAGAACAGCAATCTATTCAACCGGCCAGGTACCACTCAACTCGCGTTTCAGTACTTCCCACTGGGCGATATGAAGAACATAAGCAACCCGGCGGAGACTGTCATAGGCAAGTTCGATGTCGGCTATAGCTGGCAGGTGATTCTGTATGCAGACGGACATGTGAAGGTGGAGCCAAAACAATGACAAGAGAGAGTTTAGCGGCGATTGCGAATGAGATAGCGGAGAAGGAACGCCGGGTGCGGGCGTTCATGACCGAGAAGGGTTATGACGCGGTGGTTCTGACAACCCAAGCGAACTTTGCCTGGTTTACGTGCGGCGGTGATAGTCATGTGGGGTATGGCACAGATATGGGCTGCGTGTCGGTTGTTGTCACGCAGGACGCGAAGTACCTGATCTGCGAAAACATCGAGGCTCCGCGAATGTTGGACGAGGAATTGGCGGGGCAAGGGTTCGAGTTCCGCGTGCGCGATTGGTGGGCTGGCGGACTGTCCGATGAGGTAGGCAAACTGGCGAGTGGGCGCATTGCTGCCGATACTCCTATTGATGGAACCGATTTGGCCGCCGGACAGATTCCGCCGATGAGATATTCGCTGACGGAGCAGGAGATCGAGCGGTACAGGTGGCTTGGTCGGCAGACGGGCGAGTGCCTCTCGTGGGCGGCGCATGCGGTGGAGCCAGCGATGACCGAACACCAGGTCGCCGGTCTTCTGGGCGGGGAGATGATTATGAGAGGCATCACCGCGCACCTGATCCTGGTAGCTGCTGATGAGCGTATAGCCAAGTACAGGCATCCGATTCCGACGGACAAGCGCGTTGGCAAGTGCGTCATGCTGGTTGCGGGCGCCAAGAGATGGGGTCTGATTGTTTCGGCCACGCGCCTGGTTCATTTCGGGCCGCTTTCGGCAGAGTTAAGGCGTAAGCACGACGCGGTGATGGCGGTGGACGCAGAGTTTATCACGCACACTCGCCCGGGTATGTCGGTTGCCGATGTGTTTAGCAAAGGCGTGGCTGCATACGAGAGAGAAGGCTTTGCGGACGAATGGCGGCTGCATCATCAGGGCGGTTCCGCCGGATATGCCGCAAGAGATTATCGCGCGAGGACCGGCATTAGCGAGGTGGTTCAGGCGAACCAGGCGTTCGCGTGGAACCCATCCATCACCGGCACGAAATGCGAAGACACTGTGATCGCGCTGAAAGATAGAACCGAGATTATCTCAGCACATGGAGATTGGCCGATGCGTGAGATCAAGGTCGGGTCAAGCGTCGTGCAGCGCGAGGACATTCTGGAATTATAGGAATTGTGGTGGCGAAGAGGCAAGTTTCTACTGACAACCGAAGGCTTCTGCTGGTCTTTGCCGCACTGGTTGTACTGACCACGGTGGTGTACTGGCGAACGTTTGGTCACGATTTCATCTCACACGATGACGAGCAGTACGTGACTGCGAACCAGCACTTCTAAAGTGGGTTGTCATGGGCCGGCGTGAAATGGGCTTTCACTACTTCTTATGCCAGTAACTGGCATCTGCTAACGTGGATATCCCACATGCTCGACTGTACACTTTTTGGCGCAAGTCCCATCTGTCCGCATGCGGTGAACCTGCTGCTGCTCGACTACTGGCCGCTTCGGCGGATGGGTGAAGGCGGACGGACGTTGATTAGCCTCGTAGTCGAGAAGTTTCCGCTGTTCATGATGTCGGCCGCGTCGTGTGTAGCCACATACTGGGCGCAGAAGGCCGGTGGCTCGGTTGTAGCGCTGTCTGATCGGTACACGTATATATCCTACATTGGCCTGTTCGTGATGATCGCCTGGTGGGTTCCGGCTGTTGTCTCTTCTCGGTACACTCGGTGGTTGGCGGTCGGGTCTGCGATAGTCCTTCTCGCGTTCAGCATCGTAACCTGGCGTCAGTTGGGCTACTGGCAGAACGCGTACACGATCTTCAGTCATGCGCTGGCGGTGACATCGAAGAACGACATTGCAGACATAGCGGTCGGCAACTATCTTCTTGGTCAGGACAAGGCTGAGCAGGCGGTGCCGCACTACCAGTCGGCGCTCCTGGCGAACTCGTATAGTGACCTGGCGCACAACAACCTGGGAAACGCACTTGCGCACATGGGCAGAGTGGATGAAGCCATACGGGAGTATGAAGCAGCGCTTCGCCTAAGAGCAAATCCGACCGCGCACTTCAACATCGCACTCCAGCTATCTCGTCGTGGTGATCTTATCGGCGCGGCAAGCCACTATGAAAAGGCGATTGAGATCGCCCCCGATCATGCAGAGGCACAGGCTGGATTGGCCGGTGTGTTGGAGCGAATGGGCAAACTCGATGAAGCTAAGGCTCATTATGCTGCGGCGTCACGGTTACTTCCCATATCGGCGGAAGCGCACAATAATCTGGGTGATATCATGTCGAAGCGCGGAAATTCGGACGGCGCGGAGGCGGAATATCGGAAAGCGTTGGTCATCAAGCCCAACTATCCTGAAGCTCACTGCAATCTGGGCAACGCTCTTTCACGCAAAGGCGATCTGGACGGCGCCATCAAAGAATATAATGCAGACATCAGTCTGAAACCTTATTATGCCGATACCCATTTCAACCTCGGCGTTACGCTCGACGGCAAACAAGATATGCCCCAGGCGATAAAGGAATATCGTCTGGCTGCGAAATACAGACCTGATGATCCGGCGACGCGAATCAATCTTGCGGTAAACCTTTTCATCAGTGGGAAATATGCTGAATCATGGAAAGAAGTGAAGCTTGCCAGAAAATATTGCGGCAAACCACATCCTGGATTCATACAAGCGCTGACCGCCAAGATGCCTGAACCTACGCTGTAAACGCAGTAATATACTCCTTGCAGCTCTAGTTAGCCGTCCCCCGCAGAAATCCCGGTATCTTCGTGATGATTTCCCTACTCAAAACCTGGTAACACTATGGAACAAATCAACTGGAAGCGGCGACACGAGAAAGGAGTTCCAGCATGACGGCAATGACTATGCCCCAGATCCGCGGGGATAGGACGATCCACCTCACCAAGCGTGAGTTGGAAGTGCTGTCTCTCGTGATCGAAGGAAAGTCGAGTAGGGAGGTAGCGGAGGACCTGTACGTGAGTAAGCGTACAGTGGACTTCCACCTTGCCAACATCTACGAGAAGCTGCAGGTCAGCAATCGAGTACAAGCCTTCCGCAGAGCAACCAGCCTCGGACTGATACCGTTTGAGCTTACTGGGGTTAGATCACAATAGTTAGCATAGGCGGGCCTGTCGCGGGTACAAGGATGTCGAACCGACGGGGCTAATCAAACCAATTGGCAAGTGTTCGCTTTGCCGTGTCGCGATCACATATGGAATCTCCTCCGAGACTATTTTCGGGGGAGATTCTATTTATGGTCTACCCAACATTCATCAGATAGAGCCATCCATCCCCGCAGTAGATCAGAAGCCGTCGTCCATCCTCGGTTGACATAGCCTCGCGAATGGTTCCACTCATGTTCATTTTGGAGAGAATTCGCCCTTGCTCATTGATGTTGTAGACGGATTTCACACCGTCCGACACTATGACGGACGATCCGGTAGGTGACAGCGCGATGAGGTGTGGACCGAAAAAGAGGCCGCCCTTCTCCCAAAGCAGTTTGCCGTCGGACTGATAGACCGCCACCTTGCGCTCCACGATCTCCGCCCCTTTTCGTGAAGGTCTGGTATCTGCATAACTCACCGCTACGTAGCGGCTCTGCGGGCTGACCAGCGCGTGCGCGTCAAATCCCTTCATTGTTTGAGTCCACATCATACGCCCACTGGAGTTCCAGAACCTCAGCTCGCCCCCTGGCTTGTTTCTGGTACCAGGAAGCGTGCCCACAATACTTTTGGAATCAGCGCTAATGTGCAATTCGTACTGCCGTTCGGAGTCCGACTTAGCGCTCCACAACATCTTACCGTTCATGTCGTAGGAGATCAGCATTGGCTTCTGATATGTGCCGATCACCACACGTTGGTTGTCGGGCGTGAACATAGCGTTATAGCCTATGCCCTGGATACGCCATCTGCGGTATTTTGGGCGATGAGGATCGGGTTGATAGAGGTAGACGTATTTCTCGCCGGTGGTCACCACCGCGCGCATGCCGTCCGACGATACCGCACCCGACCAGACGCAGCCGTCTATGCGGTGAGTCCAAAGCTTTTCCCCATTCATTCGGAAGAAGTAGACTTCTTGATAAACCGGGTTCAGGCGGGAGTAGACCAGCACACTCTGGCCGTTTCGCGCTACCAGTACGTCGGTCGCGCCTTTCACGGTCTGCTTCCACAGCGGCTTGCCGTTTGGCCCGAAGACCTTAACCACTCCACCTTGCTCCACAATGCCGCAGTACTGACCGCCTGCTGACATGGATAGTGAGAGTGGTTCGCGGATAGGGTTTTTCCAGGCGACGGCGATGGCGGATGTTGCGGCGTGCAGTTGCAGCGTGACGGTGAGCGCCAGAGCGAGTGAGCAGGGGAGAATCAACATCCAGGCTGATATTCGCGACTTCATGTCAACTACTCCTGGCAGCGAGAATTCTGCCGCGCGAGTGAATCCCTGACTGTCCAGTCTCATGACATTATGAACACTCGGAGTTGAAAAGATAGAGAAGCATGCGGTAGTCTCTTTGATGATCGCCAAATCAAAAAGGAGACTACGCGCATGCAGATCCATTCTAACTCAACTACCAATATCAAGCAAC
>JANYKG010000141.1 GCA_025358205.1 Armatimonadota bacterium | reverse complement strand
AACCTGTACTCGACTCAGCTTGCTCTCCAATGCAAGCCGCACTGCCTCTTCCCGAAACTCTTCCGTGTATCGCTTTGCCATTCTTGAACACCTCTCCATCTATTATACACTTGGTGTCCACTTTTTCGGCGGAAGACCAATCTTCCAATGCAATCAACACGGACTAGAATCTGCGTGCGGGAGGGTAAAATGCTAACTAGAAGGTACCTAACCAGTAGTAAGAATCTGTCGGCCATTCTCGATAGGATAAGGGATGGGACAGCCCCCGATAGGTTCACCAATCAATATCTGAAGGATCTAGGTTTCAGTAGTTCTAACGACCGCGCCATGATCTCTCTCCTTAAGGATCTGGGGTTCCTGAACGATGACGGACAGCCGACGAAGCTGTATCACGACTATCGAGATCCATCGCGCTCAAGAGCTGTACTGGGCCAGGCGATGAAGAGCACGTACGGAGACCTGTTTACGATCAAGTCCAAGCCATCGGAGACTGACAGGGCACTCATACAGGGCAAGTTCAAGTCAGCGCACAACGTGGGAGAGCGAGTCGCGGAACTTCAGACGACCACCTTCTACGCATTGCTTGCCATGGCGGACTTGGACGCCGCCGAAGAGAGCCCGAAGATAACCAGAGCCGACTCCGCAGTCGACCACAAAGAAGAACAGAGTGTTCCTCCTACACGTCCCCGGCCAGGACACATCACGGAACTTCGATACAATATCGAAATTCACCTACCCGCCACCAAGGACGTGGAGGTATTCAACGCCATCTTCAAGTCTCTGAAGGAGCACCTCATTGACTGACGCATCCAAGTGTTGCAGGGATTTCCTGTTCAGAGCCCTCACGTTCGAATCTGAGGCTGACGCCTTCCGTGCAGCTGGCATTCGGGTGGGAGCGAACCTAGCAGACACGGAAAACGCACTGATAGTTGAAAAGCTGGCACCGTTCGGCATACAGCGCCGGAACGATGCGATAGAGATGGCACGGCTGTACGCCGTGTTGTTCTGCTTCGAAAACGAGGTTCGTGATCTGATCAGAGAGCGTCTCACCGAAAAGATCGGGGACGAGTGGTGGCTCTCAATCCCGAAGAAAGTCAAGGATCTAGCGGAATCCAGACAGAATCAGGCAATGAAAGACTCGTGGTTGGACGGCGAGAAACGAGATCCGCTGTCTTTCTGCGACTTCGGCTGCTTGGCGGACATCATTGTGGCACATTGGGAGCAGTTTGAAGACATTATCCCTACTCAGCACTGGCTAAAGCAACGTATGGACGAGCTCGAAAAAGCTCGCAATTTCGTTGCACATAACCGCAAACTACTACCCTCCGAATTTGAGAGGATCTACATGTATATTGCTGACTGGAACAAAGTTGTCGGTCTATAGTGTCCTGCAGGGTTTCGGCTCAAATACTCTGCTAGAAAGCTCTGAATACGTACACTTGCGCTGGCGGATCGGCAAGTCGGTGAGTGTTCGAAACTGAGGAAGAACCTGCGGGTGCAGACTGCCTGCTAAGGAGAACATTGTGGCAAACCCATTTCATATCAGAGGAGACCGCTATGAGTGTGATCGCCGAGCACTCTCCAACATGCGTGTGGATCGTGAAGAGGATCTAGCCGTCATCCACTCCGCAATCGCACAACGTGGACACAATGTGCTTCTCTATGGCACCCGTGGAGTAGGTAAGTCCTTCCTGCTAGGGCTCTTGGAGATGGAACTGGCGCAATCATCGGCCACCATATACCCGTGCCGAGTCAATCTGGCAAGCCTACGGTCCTATGCACATGCTGACAACGCATCTGCGTTTTCGAGAGCAGTTCTGCTGCAGTTCTGCAAGACTCTCTGGACCGACGTCCTTGGCAAGTCCTATCTGGACTTGCGGGACCGACTCAACGAAAGCCGGCACGAAATCCACCTCAGAGGCAAAGATGAGACGACTATTGAACGGGTTTACGGTCATCTCATGCTGTTGGATCAAGCGGCGCGCAACGCAGAGTGGACCACGGCAGGATTCTCTGTAGGCGTACGCGGTGAGAAGAAGGAAGAGATATCTCGCGAAGCACACCATTCACAGGTTCTGCCCTTCGAATTTGCCGAGTTCTCTCAAGAGCTAATCGAGAATGTACTGGCAGCCCATGGCATGAACAGACTCGTGGTTCTGTGTGATGAAGCCAACCTAATACCGATCTTCGATCAAGAAGAAATCCTCAGTCAGTGCCTGGAAGTCTTCAGTTCAAAGCGGGTTCAGTTCGTGTTCGTGGCCGGCCTTGCCCCCTGGGATGACAAGGTCTATCTTCCATCGTGTTTCGAAACGCGGCGCGAACTCAAGGGATTCCAAAAGAAGCAATACGTTGAGCAACTGGTGCGCAATGTCCTTGACGCGTCAGATGAACCTTGCCTGGACTTCGATCCACAATGCCTAGATGTGGTGTTCGAATCATATCACGGACACCCCCGGCAGACCCTCGATGCATGCTGCATCGCCTACGATTATTCCGCGGAAGCCGGAGCGAATATGGTAACTCCCCAGTCAATAATGCGAGCCTGCAGAGAAATCGATGAATACCATATTTCGTATACTGAAGCGATGCGACGCGAGAGAGATGGCTATAGGGATGCTGATCGGCAATCGCAGTAAGCCGCCATATACTCCTCTGCGGGGTACAGGCACGACTCTGCGATTACACTGCGGCGCTGACACCGAACCTATCGCACAAGGCAATATCTAGACCGAGGGATCGCCTAGCAAGCTTACCAACAATCCATAAGTCTGTCAATTATCTAGTTCTTTTCCGCTTCAGCCGTCAGGCGTTCCTCTTCGTACCTAACAGAGTATACTCCACACCACAGATTTGGTATAATCTCCCCGTTATGCCACAAGAAGGACGCAAGATAATCGCCGTGAACCGCAAGGCGCGGCATGAATACTTCATCGAGGACACCTACACCGCAGGGCTTGAGCTATCCGGCACCGAGGTCAAGAGCATCCGCGCGGGTAAGGTCAGCCTCCAGGAAAGCTACGCCCGGGTGGAGAACGGCGAGCTGTGGCTTATCCACATGCACATCGCCCCGTACGAGCAGGGCAACATCTACAACCTCGACCCTCTGCGCAAGCGGAAGCTGCTCATGAAGAAGCACGAGATCGAGAAGCTTCAGGCCGTCACCCAGCAGAAGGGGCTGGCGCTCATCCCGGTCCAGATATTCTTCCAGCGCGGGTTTGCGAAGATCGAGCTTGGCGTCGGCAAGGGCAAGAAGCTCTACGACAAGCGCGATGCCATCGCCGAACGCGATGTGGAACGCGAGCAGCGCAGAGCGGCCAACGTCAGGGAATAGGTTCACCCTGAGGAAACCAGGAATTCAGGAACAAGGAGCAGCGGTGACATGATCGAATTATATCTCCTCACTCATCCCTGGCTGCCTGCACTGCTCTGGATTATCCTCTACACTAGCGATTACTACCTAACGCTGTGGGGCGCCAAACTTTACAGACGCCAGAGTTTCTACGTCTACGAAGGCAGCTACGAACTCACGCCGCAGTATCAGGAGGACGTTGACAAGCAGAAACGGATCAGTGCATCTTTCATTACGTGGCTGATCGCGGGTGCTGCTATCCTCTTGTTATGCGGAAACGTTACCGACAACACGCCTCAATACTACGGGGCGCTTGTAGGCTGGTTCCTGGTTCCCGAAGTTATGGTTCACACGCGCCATTTGGAGAACATCCTCACCTACCGTCGTCTTGCCAGTCCAGATCCAGGGGTGTCCGGTCAGATCACTTTTTCAAGGCCAGGCATCTACCGGCGTTAATCCGTACAAATGGCGTGTTTCGGCGTCCTCGCGCTGATGGTCTATGGGCTAACGGAACGAACCATCTTTCTGGGTGGCGGCATAGGAGTGCTTCTTCTCTCGTACAACCACTCGAAGCTGGCGCATTACTACGCGAAAGAGCAGGCGCCGGAAGTACAAGCGCCTGTCCATGTCGAGGTGGCTGATGAGTGAGGTCAGGGAGCGTGATTTCGACAAAGAGGCGCTGACGTGGGATGATAACCCCATCGCGGTCGAGCGCTCTCGGGCAGTGGCACAGGCGATCATTCGCGAAGCCAGTCCGAACAAGAACATGGATGCACTCGACTTCGGCGCGGGAACCGGTTTGGTCACACTGGCGCTTCAGCCGTTCGTGAAGACTATCACCGCGGCAGACACATCGCAGGGGATGCTCTCGGTTCTGGACAGCAAGATCGCAGAACAGGGGTTCACGAACGTTCGCACCATGCTTCTCGACCTGGATACCGACGAGCCTCCAGGCACCGGATTCGATCTTGTCGTCACCAGCATGGTCATGCATCACATGCCGGACGTGCCGAAGGTTCTGCGCGTATTCCATCAGATGCTTCGGCCCGGTGGACTTGTCGCCATCGCTGACCTGGATACCGAGGACGGCACTTTCCACCCGGACAACACCGGCATACACCACTTGGGCTTCGACCGCAAGGTGATGCAGCGTATGCTGGAGACTTCCGGGTTTTGCGAAATGAAGATCACAACCGCCCACGTCATGAACAAGGAAGTTGAAGGAAAACCGAGAGAGTACCCGATCTTCCTGGCAGTTGCTCATCTGAAGTAGCGCTCATGCGGAACCATGCAACCATTCGTATCGTCTCAGAGTAAGAGCAATAGAAGTACACCAGATGCACTATGCAGGTCAGGAGCCAAACGCAATGTGGAAAACACTTCTTCTCTTTCTGTCCGTCGCAGCGCTGACCTGCCAGGGTTACGCGCAGACCGACATCCGCACGAAGGCGCTTGACAACAAGCCCGGGCTGGATAAACCTCTCACACTCACCCTCAGGGCCGTGTCACTCAAGGATCTCCTCGACCAGGTGCAGACCGAGACCAAGGTGCGGATGAGGCCGGACAGGGAGATCGCCGAAGACAAGGTGACCATCCGTGTGAAAGATATGCCCGCGCGCGACCTGCTTCGGGCAGTGGCGAAGTGCTGCAACCTCGGTTGGGTGGACGCGGAGATCGGCGATCTGCGGTACCTCAGCCTCTACATGGACCGAGAATCCAAGGCTGCCATGACCAAGAAGATCTACGACGACTATGCCCTCATACTCAGCCAGTTCGACAAAGAGATGAAGGCAACCGCAGATGCCATTCGCGCGAAGACCCAGACCGCCATCCCGACCGATGGATCACTTGCGAACAACGATATCAACCGACCCCAATACCGGAGTATCCACGCGAGTGACGCTCAGTTGGGATCAATGGCTATTCAATGCGCGAACCTGACGGAGACGCAGAAGAAGGCCCTGTTCGACGGGAATGAAATGCATGTATCCGCCAACCTGATCAGCAAGGAGGCATTGGACATCTACCCCGAGGCTACCGGCTACACATATTGGGTGGAGCGGTCGCTGGAGGGATACCTTCTCCGAGGAATAGTACAGCCAAGACCGAACGAGCAGGAGTGTCCCCCAATAGCGATAGCGCTCTTCGATGACGCCAGGTACGACAAGCTCATCGCCACTGAATGCGAGGCGCTGGCGAAAGACGAGAGGCTCGCCAAGCAGGTCACGCTGCCCACGGTCGAGAACGCCGCAGCCACTGAGATGCCCCTGCCGACAACGCCACTACTCCCGAAGCAGTTCGAAGGCTCCGCTGCCACTCTGAAAACCATGAGCGACGCGCTGCTGACCATCGCAGAGGCCGCCGACATGCCGCTTGTAGCGCAGTATCTTAGCGAATACTCATCGTATAAAACCCCTCCCCCTGCGTCCGGAAAGCTGTGCGATGTGTTGGCCTTGCAGTGCAAACTCCACAAGTTCACGGTAGCGAGAGATGGCGATGTTCTGCAGGCCAGAGCGGCGCTGTGGCACAGGCTGCGCGAAAGGGAAGTACCTGAGAAGACAATCAAACGTTGGCAAGCTGCAATCGAGGCACTTCCGGCCCCAACGTTCGAGACATATCTCGAAATGATAGGCTCAACCTGGGCACAGATAGGCGGCATCACCAGCAACTACTCGTACTGGTTCCACGCACCGGGGCCATACGGACTGGCGGTGTCACAGTATGCATGCCGGCTGTATTCTTCGCTCACGCCTCGCCAACAAAGCGCGCTCTGGAGCGGGCAGAGTGTTCCAGTAATTGCGCTTCGAGCGGACCAGCAAAACAACTTCATGCAAGCCTTCGAGCAAAAGGAAAGACCGAGCTACCTGAAAGCAATGAACCCGAACTGGCAAGCAAGTTCTTACCTCAAGCTCAGAACAGAATCCCTTGGAGGAAGGCTGTGGGCATTCGCGAACGGCCGGGTACGAGGCGTGGAACCGATGTCACAGACGTTGATCCCTCAGGATGGTAACAGCAACCAATCGTCTGCTAGAATACAGCCGGTTTCTCCCGAGGAAATTGCCAGAGCAACAACGATATTGGTAGACAGAATCGCCAGGGAACACCCAGAAATACCGCGCAACACGGTGGCGGTCTACCAGGAGAACAGTGTCATGTTTGATACGGTCATTGGCCAGTACAATAATACAACCAGGGTCTACTGCTCCCTGCGAGTGAACTGAGAAGTGCGCACCGTCTTGGGTTGCCCAGAACCATTCAACCATTCGTGTCGTCACAGAGTCAAAAGTAGTAGAAGTACACAAAGGAGCCGAACACCATGTGGAAGACACTTCTTCTCTTTCTGTCCGTTGCAGCGCTGACCTGTCAGGGATACGCACAGTCCGACCTGCGGACAAAGGCGCTGGATAACAAGCCAGGGCTTGACAAACCTCTCACGCTTACACTCAGGGCGGTATCACTTCACGATCTCCTGGACAAGGTTGAGACCGAAACCAAGGTACGGATGAGACCGGATCGGGAAATCACCGAGGACAAGGTTACCATCCGCGTGAAGGAGATGCCTGCGCGTGATCTGCTACGAGCAGTGGCGAAGTGCTGCAACCTAGGTTGGGTGGACGCGGAGATCGGCGATCTGCAGTTCTTGAACCTCTACATGGACCGTGAGTCACAGGCTGCCATGAACAAGAAACTCTACGACGACTACGCCATCATGCTCGGACAGTTCGACAAGGAGATGAAGGCCACTGCGGACGCCGTGCGCTCAAAGGCCGAAATCGTCATCCCCCCAGCCGGTTCTATCCCAAATGATGAGCTATATCGGCTACAATACCGGAGCATGTACGCTTCAGATCCACAGTTAGGATCTATGGCCGTTCAATACCTCAGTCTGACGGAGACACAGAAGAAAACGCTTTTCGACGGCAAAGAAGTACATGTGTCCGCCGACCTCATCTGCAAGGAGGCATTGGATCTGTACCCTGAAGCGACAGGCTACACCTACTGGGTAGAGCGGTCACTGGCGGGATACCTACTTCAGGGGTCGGTTCAGCCGGTACTGCCGGAAAACGAATGGCACTTGATCGCGATAGCGCTCTTCGACGACGCCAGATATGACAAGCTCATCGCCACCGAGTGCGACGCGTTGGGCAAGGATGAGAAGCTGACCAAACAAATCACTCTGCCCAAAGTGGAGCCTACCCCTACTCCTGCTCCGCCTACGCCGCCGGTTGATGCGACCGGTGTGCCGCAGGTGGTCATGCCGGTAATACCGCCCCTGCCAAAACCATACGAAGGATCAGGGGCCACACCGAGAACAATGAGCGACGCACTGCTGACCATCGCGGAAGCGGCTGACATGCCGCTGGTGGCGCAGTACCTGAGCGAATATTCACCGCCAAACACGCCTGCGCCGGTTTCGGGTAAGTTGAGCAACCTGCTTGCCGCGCAATGCAAGCTGCACAAGTTCACCGTGGTTAGAGATGGAGATGTGCTGCAGGCCAGAGCGGCGCTGTGGCACAGGTTGCATGACAGGGAAGTGCCGGAGAATACCATCAAACGGTGGCAGGTAGCTATCAACGGGCTGCCTTTGCCAACATTCGAGACCTACGTTGAGATGGCAAGCTCAACCTGGGGGCAGATACGCGGTATCATCGGCAACTACGCTTACTGGTTCGGCGCATCGGAGCCGCCCGGCCTGGCAATGGCGGAGTATGCATGCAAGCTGTATTCATCGCTCACGCCAACACAGCAACGCAACCTATGGAACGGCCAGAATCTCCCTGTATCCGCTTTCAGAGCAGACCAGCAGAACACATTCGTGCAGGCGTTTGAACACAAGGCAAGACCCAGCTACGTTAAGGCCAAAGACCGGGCATGGCAAGCGACTTCTTTCTTCAAATTGAGGCGAGCTTCCACTGGAGAGTTGTTCGCTTTCGCAAACGGCCAGATTCTCGGCACAGAGTCAATACCGCCAACCATGATCCCAGAGGATGGCAACAACAACGAGTCGTTTGCCAGAATTCAGAGTCCGTCTCCCGAAGATATAGCCAAAACAATTGCAACACTGCTGGACAATGTGTACCAGGCTCACCCGGAAACGCCTCGGAAATCAATCGCGGTCTACCAGGCAGGCCAGATTTACTTCGACACTTATATTGGTGAGGACAACAACACAACAGCTGTCTACGCGCTCCAGCAGGTGAACTGAGAGCGCCAGAAACTGAGAGCGCCGGTTTCTTGACGGTGTCGCAGGTGGATGATACACTATTGTAAGCGTTGGCGCTGATCGAATCCGTTCGGCGCACCGGGAGGCGCCTCACTTACATGGCACACAAATCCAAAACGAAATCCAGCCGGAGCATTCCGGTCGAAACTGTTTCACCGTCCACCCGCAACTTATGGCCGTGGATAGCCCTCGGAGTGGTTCTACTAGCCACTGCCATCATCCGCATCCGTCTTCTCATGATACCCCTGGAGCGCGATGAAGGCGAATTCGCGTACATGGGGCAACTCATGCTCCAGGGCATCCCGCCATACAAGCTTGCGTACAATATGAAACTCCCAGGCACCTACGCGGCCTATGCGCTCATCATGTCGCTGTTCGGACAGACCATCGCGGGCATACACATCGGCCTGCTGCTGGTCAATCTGACATCCACTGTGATGGTCTTCCTGCTCGCAAAACGGATTCTCAACCCGTCAGCCGCAGTAGTAGCCGCAGCGTCTTTTGCTCTGCTTTCTCTCAGCCCGACGGTGAATGGAACATCCGCTCATGCCACTCAGTTCGTGCTGCCATTTGCGCTTGGCGGATGCTTGCTGCTGCTCAAATTGAGGGAAACCGGACGACCGGTCACAGCGCTATGGAGCGGCCTCATGTTCGGAATAGCGTTGTTGATGAAACAGCACGCAGCGTTCTTCCCGGTCTTCGCAGCACTCTACCTCGTGTACGTTCAGATGTCCATGCGACCAGTAGCCTGGAAACGGATGAAGGCGCAAGTCGTTCTGCTAGCGGTAGGCACGACGATGCCTTTCCTGATTACCTGCCTGGCACTCTATGCTTCGGGCGTGTTCCACACATTCTGGTTCTGGACCTTCACATATGCGCGCGCATACGTTTCGCAGGTATCGATGTCAGATGGCGTTTCCATGTTCTGGGGGGTTTTCCAGGGCATAATGAGTGCAGGTTTTGGGCTGTGGGTGATGGCCGGCTTGGGATTAATCACAACGGTAGGCGCACTATTCCTGGGCAAAACCCAACGTGCTAACACGGTGTTTCTCTTAGGTTTTGCTCTCTTCTCATTCCTCTGCGTGTGCCCAGGGTACTTCTTTAGAAATCACTACTTCGTCCTAATCATGCCGGCGGTAGGTTTTATGATTGGTGTACTAGTTATGTACTGCGAGGAGGGGCTGGGGCGCGTGGCAGGTCCGATAGTGGGATTTGCCGTTCCGATAGTTATCTTTGCCATCATGTCCATCAATTCGGCGAATGTGCAGAGGGATTTCTTCTTCCGCGCCAACCCGGAACAGGCATGCCGCATGATGTACAGCATCAACCCATTTCCGGAATCCGTGAAGATAGGCAAGTACATTAAGGAACACAGCACTAAGACCGATAAGATAGCCGTGATTGGCTCAGAACCACAGATTTACTTCTACGCCAACAGGCATTCCGCAACAGGATTCATCTACACCTACGGACTGATGGAAGAACACAAATACGCGCTCAAAATGCAGAAGGATATGATCGCTGAGATATCCAATTCAAAACCGCGTTATGTTGTTATCACAAACATTCCGTGGTCTTGGGCTGTCCACCCGAAGGCTGACATGACCATTATGCAATGGGCCAGTATTTACCTGTCCAGTTACTATAATCTTATTGGTCGAAGCGATGCTGTGGAGGATGGCTACGCAACCATGTACTGGGGTGATGATGTACAGACCCACCCAGCCACCTCGGATTTCAGCACATATGTGATGGAGCGAAAGCCCGGCATTTAGCATATCATAGGTGCATAGCCGTCAAACAGCTTGGACCCATGCGATAACGACTATGAACATTCGAAGCGCTAAAAAGAGTATCAACCCATACAGTATAGCGATCCTTCTGGCCCTCTTCACGCTGGCCGCTTACTGGCGTGTGCTTGGCAATGAGTTTCTGACCATATACGATGACGACAGCTATGTACTGAATAACACCCATGTGCTGAATGGATTGAACTGGGAAGGCATCCGCTGGGCGTTTGGATTCCATGTATACAACTGGCATCCGCTGACCTGGATGTCCCATATGCTTGATGTCTCATTCTATAATTGCAACCCGATGGGACACCACGGTACGAGCATGATCCTGCATGCGTTGAGCGCTGCAATACTGTTTCTGGCACTCAACCGGCTAACGAAGAGCATATGGAAAAGCGCGTTCGTGGCAGCGCTGTTCGCGGTTCATCCTCTGCATGTGGAATCTGTAGCGTGGATAGCCGAGCGAAAAGACGTATTGAGCGGTCTCTTCTGGATGCTCACCATGCTCGCCTATGCCCGGTACATCGAGCGTCCGAATCGCGGCAGATATGCTGTCATGCTGGCTTCGTTCACGCTCGGTCTGATGGCCAAACCTATGCTGGTGACTCTACCGCTGGTACTGCTGCTGCTTGATTTCTGGCCGCTTGGACGATTCACGCCGCCTCAAATCAAAGGTAAGAAGGAACCTCAGCAATGGCCGGGATGGAAGCTGCTTCTCGAAAAAGTTCCCCTGCTCGCGCTGACAATCGGTTCATCAATACTCACTTTCTTTGCACAGAAGTACGGGGGGGCGATGACGACACCGGACGAGTTTCCGCTCAGGGTCAGGTTGGCGAACGCGCTGGTAACGTATTGCGTGTACATCGGCAAGATGATCTGGCCGACAAAGCTTGCCGTCCTGTACCCGCATCCAGGAACAAGCCTGCCGATCTGGGCGGCGCCCGGCGCGGCTCTCTTGTTGCTGGCGGTGACTACGCTGGTGTTGATATTTCGGAAGTCACGACCGTATCTGACTGTCGGGTGGCTCTGGTATGTCATCACACTCGTACCGGTCATTGGACTGATCCAGGTGGGCAAACAGGCGATGGCGAACAGATACACGTACATACCGCTGATCGGTCTTTTTATCGCCATTGGGTGGCTGCTGCCGGATCTGTTCGGTAAGGCACGCAAGGCAGCATCGGCGCTGACAGTGATGGCCATTGTCATCATCGCAGCATGTGCGGCGGGAACATGGGTTCAGCTTGGACATTGGCATGATAGCATCTCGCTCTTCGACTATACTGCCCGGTCTACGAAGAATAACTCTGCAGCATTGGGGAATCTCGGTTGGGCATATGGCCTCAACAATGACTGGAAAACTGCCGGTAAATATTTCGCAGAGGCGCTGAAGATCAAGCCAAAGCTTTATGATATGCACTACGGCTTGGCGGTATCTTATTATACACAGGGGAAGTTCGCGGACACTTGGCGCGAAATGCATGCCGCTCAAAGATACGGCTATGTACCAAATGCGAGTTTCATCAATGCTCTGAAACAGAAGATGCCTGAGCCGAAAATGTGAGGATAAACATATGGCCAAACGTCCCGGTCAACCCGCAAAAACCCATTGGCTGATTGTGCTGGGCTTGTGTACACTGGCCTTCATACCATACGCCCGAGTTCTGAGCAACGGATTCATCCCATTCTTCGATGATGGCTCATACGTGGTGAACAACGCCAACATCCAGCATGGTTTCACTGCTGAGGCTATTCGCTGGGCTTTCAACGTCGGCTACTGCGGAAACTGGCACCCACTGACATGGCTCTCCCACATGGCCGATGTACAGATGTTTCAGATGAACCCGGCGGGCCACCATGCGTCTAACCTGGCCCTGCATGTTCTGAACACTGTTCTGCTCTTCTTCTTTCTCAGCAAGATCACAAAATCGGAGTGGAAGTCGGCGGTTGTTGCAGCGCTTTTTGCGGTTCACCCCCTCCACGTGGAATCAGTGGCATGGGTAGCCGAGCGCAAGGATGTCCTCAGCACATTCTTCCTGATGCTCACGCTACTGGCCTACGCGCGATACACTGAGCTTCCGAACATCAAGCGACTGTCTCTGGTTTATGTGCTCTTCGCGCTGGGGTTGATGGCCAAACCAATGCTTGTTACCCTGCCGCTTATGCTGTTGCTGCTGGACTTCTGGCCGCTGAACAGGATACTCACCGCCGACAAGAAACAACCCCGATTCAACAGTCATATCCTCATCGAAAAACTGCCTATGTTCGTCATGTCGGCAGCCTCATGCGTCGTCACCTACATCGCCCAGCAGCGAGGCGGCGCACTGGACGCAGCCAGGACCGTCTCATTCGGTACACGCGCGGCAAACGCGGTGACAGGCTATTCTGCTTACCTCTTGAAAACAGTCTGGCCGACAAAGCTTGCGATACTCTATCCGCACCCCGCCGCCACGCTGCCGGTCTGGGAGACCGTGGGGTCCGCGCTTCTCATCGCGGTCATCACATATGGATGCGTGAGATCCGCCCGCACCCGGCCGTACCTGGCGTTCGGATGGTTCTGGTATCTCATCACACTGCTCCCGGTCATCGGATTCGTCCAGGTCGGCACGCAGGCAATGGCAGACAGGTACACGTACATTCCGCTGATTGGGATATTCGTGTTGGCTGTCTGGGGCGGTTCGGAGAGTGTGGGAGGGGCGTATGGGAGTGCTGGAGACAAGTCTTCTCGCAGACCTGCAGGCTCGCACGTCAATGCTACGACGATAATTGTCGGCGTCGTCTTGGTAACACTGGCGGCGCTCACGTGGGTGCAAACCGGCTACTGGAAGAATGACATCACTCTATTCGAGCACACTTTGGCCGTGACTGAGAACAACTACACCATGGAGGGCAACCTGGGCGCCGTCTACGCAGCTAAGGACGACTACAACAACGCCATCATCCACCTTGCGAATGCAGTTCACATCAGGCCTGATCTGGCCGATCTGCGCGGTTCATACGGGTCGGCGCTTTATGCAGTCGGGCAGATAGACGAAGCTGTGCCTCAACTCACCGAATCGCTGAGGATTGACCCAAAGCAGGACCTGATATGCAAAGTGCTGGCTGAGGCGAAACGCAAGCAAAAAGAGGCTAAGGGCATTGACCACAAGCAGTTTGAGAAGGCTATTGCATGCTTCAATGAAGGAAACACCCTCGACGGTCAGGGGCGGGCTGCGCAGGCCGAGTCGAAATATGCCGAGGCTATACGCCTGGCGCCGGGCTATCCCGACCCATACGTAAATCTCGCGCGCGCCTTGTACAACCGCGGCGAAACAGACCAGGCCATCAAACTCTGCAAGAGCGCTATCAAGCTTAGGCCCGACTTCGGCTATGCGCACGCCAGTCTGGCGATCTACCTCTTCGTTAAAGGGCGGTATGCCGAGTCTTGGCATGAGGTCCATCAGGCGGACAAGTACGGCAGCAGCCCCAACGCCGATTTCCGCCGGATGCTGGCCGGTAAAATGCCCGATCCCGGAAAGTAGCGGCTATCGGTTACAGGTGCCAGGTGCCGGGCGCCATCAGGTTTCCCGAACCCTGAAACCGGAAACCTATTTATCCGACGCCCACGGGTACTTGAAGCCGTGGAACCAGGCCGCGTCCTCAAGGCGTTTCACTTCATCGGCGGACATCTCCACTTGCTCCGAAACCGCCACATTCTCGATCGCATGACGAGCGCTCCTCATACCGGGAATCACGGTTGAAACCGCAGGATGTGCGAGGATAAACTTCAGCGCGGCCTGTGCCATCGTCCGCTTCTCGTTCTCAACCCACCGCAGCGCCTGGATGTGCTCCCAAGCCTCCTCCAGCCGTCCGCCAGCCAGCCAACGCGCCCGCCAATCACCCTCGCCGAATTCATACCCCGGGCCGATCTTGCCGGTCAGCAGTCCCTCCTCGAAGGGTACTCGAACAATGATGCCGACGTTGTGCTCCAGCGCTGCGGGAAACAGCTTCTCCGCCGGTCGCTGCTCGAAGATGTTGTAGATAACCTGCACCGAGTCAATCATATCGGAGTTCACCAGGTCCACCGCATTGTACGGCTCCCAGTCGTTCACGCTGACGCCGAACGCACGAATCTTCCCCTGCTCTTTCAACTGCACCAGCGCCTCGTACCACTCCAGCTCGTGCATGTAGCGATCAGTCCAGACATGAAGCTGCATCACATCCAGGCAATCCATCTCAAGGTTCTTCAGACTCCGCTCGGTGATCTCAATGATCCAGTCCTTTGGGAAGACTTCAGAGACAGGTACATCCGGGATCGCAGGCCACTTGTAGTTCTTCGGCATGACCTTGGACGCGACGATGCATCGCTCGCCCTTCTCTCGGAACGCCCTGGCGATCAGCTTCTCACTGTGGCCGTTTCCATAGCCCGCCGCCGTGTCAATGAAGTTCACACCCAGGTCCATAGCGCGGATGATCGCTCCAACTGCAGCATCGTCGTCCTTCGATCCCCACTCGCCACCCATCGCCCATGTGCCAAAGCCGATCTCGCTCACGCTCAGTCCCGTCCGCCCAAGGTTTCTGTATTTCATCTCGTCCTCCCACGTGGTATGCTTTGCCAAAATATACCACAATCACGCGTTATCATGCACTAGAACCCGCAACCGCTGTGCCGGAAAGAAGCTTGCAGGAACGGCCTGTTTTCGTGTATCCTAATGGCATAGATTCGGAAGCTAGCCCGCATTATGCACGAAAGGCGTGAATAATGCTCAGAAGGCCCTGGATTACTCATTTCACGAGTAATCCAGGCTGGAAAACATCGGAGGGATGAGGCGATGCACTTCTACAGATGTCTGATTTGCGGCGAAGTCTACATGGGCGACGGCATCCCATCTCACTGCCCGTTCTGCGGCGCGAGACCCGTCAATCTTGTTCCAAACGATCAGTGGGTGGACGAGAACAAGGATCTGGGCGAACTGAGCGCGATTTCAGTAGAAAACCTGCAGAAAGCCCTGCAGCTTGAAGTGAACAACGCCCCATTCTACGTTGACGCCATGAACAAGGCGCAGAATACCGAACTACAGGGCATGTTCAAGTATTTCTCCAAGATCGAGACAGAGCACGCGTCGGTAATTCGCAAGATTCTCAGATGCGATCTGCCACAGCCTGAGCACAGCAAAGAGGTGGCTGTGGATGACGATCTTGAGAACATCCGAGCAGCGCACGCACGAGAAAAGGAAGCGACCAGGTTCTACGCCGATGCAGCGAAACAGGCCGTGGAGCCGAGAGTAAAGAAGGTCTTCCTCTCGCTGACCGAGATAGAATCAGATCACGTCAAGCTCGAAGGCTCGCGCATAATGCTGTAAAACGCAAATTCGAAATCCGAAATCCGAAGCACGAAACGGGAACTTCAGCAGAACGCTTCGGTAGGACTCTCGGGTTTGCGCTCTCGGGCATTCGTATTTGTCTCGAATTTCGATATTCGAATTTCGTATTTCCCCCTGGAGGGTGTAACATGGCGACAAAAGTAATCCTGCCCATGCTGGGTCAGACAATGGAAGAAGGAACCATCACCCAATGGCTCAAGAGTGAAGGTGACACGGTTCAGAAGGGCGAAGCGCTCCTTGAGGTAATGACGGATAAGGTCAACCTGGAAGTGGAAGCGCCCGAGTCCGGCATTCTTCGCAAGATCGTCGCGCAGGTGGACGAGACCGTACCCATCATGGCGCTGATTGCTATTATCGGTACGGCCGACGAGCCGATTGACGATATCCTTGCGGAGACATCCAGTGCAGAGCCGCAGGTTCCCTCTGCAACCATTAACCACTCGTCCACCATAGCTTCAGCGCAGGCGGATCAACCATCCGACTCCGCAAAGGCTACGTCGGACAAGTCGTCCATTCCCTCAAAAACTCTCATTTCTCCCAGAGCGCGCCGCATCGCAGAGGCCAACGGCATAACGGTAGCAACGCTCTCCGGACGCGGCACCGGCCCAAATGGGCGGATTGTTGAGAAGGACGTGCTTGCATTCATTGCCGCAAACAAGGTTACCGCAACCCCGCTCGCCTCAAAGATGGCAGCGGACCAGGGCGTGGACCTGAGAGGCGTCTCCGGCACCGGACCGCGCGGCAGAGTCACCAAGGAAGACGTACTGCAATCCTACGTGCCGATGACCTCAGCTTCAAGCCTCGAAGCGAAGATCATCCCGTTCACCGGCATGCGCAAGATGGTTGGCGATAACGTGGCAAAAAGCGCACAGACCGCACCGCACGTCACGCTGATCTCCGAAGTTGATATGACCGAAACCGTGAAGGTTCGGACCCAGATTCTCGCTGAGTTCGAGAAGAAGTACGGCACCCGCCTGACCTTCACCGACCTGATTGTGAAAGCCGTCGCGCGTGCGGTGCTCGACCATCCGATGATAAACGCCTCACTTCAGGGGAACGAGATTCGCGTGTTCGGCGAGGTAAACGTCGGAGTTGCGCTTGCTCTCGAAGGCGGGCTGATCGTCCCCGTTCTGCACAACGCCGAACGCAAGTCGCTTGCACAAATATCCGTTGAGCTAAAGCAACTCGTGGAAAAGGGCAAGACCGGCAAGCTGGCCGGCGACGATATCTCCGGCGGAACGATCTCGATATCGAACCTGGGCACGTATGGGGTAGACGCGTTCAACCCCATCATCACCCCGGGCCAGACAGCCATACTCGGGGTCTGCCGCATCGCGGAGAAGCCGGTAGTAATCGGCGGTCAGATAGTTGTGCGTTCCATGATGAACCTATGCCTGTCGTTCGACCACAGGGTGCTGGACGGCGCACCGGCGGCTCAGTACCTGGCGTCGCTGAAGGCGCTGCTGGAGAGTCCGTACCAGTTGCTGATCTAGACACTAGACGGCAGACCACGGACAGCAGACCCGGATTCCGGAGCTATTGTCTGTAGTCTACCGTCTGTATTCCTTGATTCGGAGGTTACGATGCTTACTGACGAACAAGTCATGCAAATATTCAAGGATTCCGGTGCGCTGCTGGAGGGGCATTTTCAGTACACATCGGGCATGCACGGCGAGGTATATTTCGAGAAGTTCCAGGTGCTCCAGTATCCCAAGTACGTCGAAATGCTCTGCACGGAGATGGCACGCCGATTCAAGAACGACAACATCCAACTGGTTCTTGGCCCAACGACCGGAGGGGTGCTGCTGGCGTATGAGATCGGAAAGCAGTTGGGTACGCGCGGCATCTTCGCGGAAAAGGGCGAGAACGGCGGTCGCACGCTGAAGCGCGGATTCAAGATCAACCCCGGCGAGCGAGTGCTGGTAGTGGACGACGTGATGACAACCGGCGGCTCGGTGTACGACACCATTGACGTAGTAAAGCGCGAGGGCGGGGCGCTGGCCGGTGTGGCGCTGATAGTTGACCGAAGTAACGGCACGGCGGACTTCGGGGTAAAGACCGAGTCACTCCTTAGTGTCGCGGTAGTAAAGTATGACCCGGCAGAATGCCCTCTCTGCAAAGAGGGAATCCCGCTGACTGAAACATAGAAAGAGTTGAAAGTTGAACGTTTAGCGTTGAGCGAGAAGACCACCTCGTCTTTCACCGCTAAACGCTCAACACTACACAGTATTATGAACTTCGATTATGATCTCCACGTACACACTTTCCGATCGCCTTGCGGAAAGGACGAAATGCTTGTAGGCGATATCCTGCAGGCAGCCGATGAACGAGGCATCCGAAAACTCGCGTTCACCGACCACTACTACCCGTTCACCGAGCCATCGGACATTGACGAGACCCGGCTGGCGGTCGAAGAGTACCAGCTCATCACTGGCAACGATATAGACATATACTACGGCTGCGAAGCGGAAGTGATGGGACCAGGCGTGACTGCGGGCAGCCCTGAACTCGCGGAACGACTGGACTTCGTGATGGTCGGCGCCACTCATTTCCAGAACAAGGGCGTAACGGATTTCCCGGAAGGCTTGGATGACTTCCAGAAGGCCCATCACGTGCTGCGAAACTTCATATACGCTGTCAGCCTGCCGTGGGTAGATGTCGTCGCCCACCCGTTCTTCGTCCCGCCGGGCGCACTCACACCGGGTGCCATAGACGTGCTGGAGAACATCGAGCTTCGGCCCGCGCTGGAACTCGCGAAAGAGAACGATGTTGCCCTGGAGATCAGCAGACGCGTGTTCCACACACCGGAGCAGTTCATCTTCTCGGCGCGGTTCTATGCGCTGTGCAAGGAAATCGGGCTGAAGTTCACCATAGGCAGCGATGCGCACCAACTCGAAGACATCGCCAACATCAGGGTGCTCAAGCCGTTCCTGAAACAACTGGATCTGACCGAGCAGGATTTCTGGATGCCGGAACACAAGTAGCTACCGGGCACGCGCATGATGCTGCAGTCGCGAACCGGGAGTGTCTGGGAGAGAATGATGACCGTGCGCTATCCATCTCTGTTGAAAATCAGGCCGATCATCGGCGTATTCACTGTCCCAGTCGTTGTCATCCTCGCAATTGGCGCGGCGCTGGCGATAGCACGGCATAGTCCCTCGTTACCGGATATGACGTTCTGTCTTCCGCTCCTCCTTGTACCGATACTCGCGCTAGTGCAAAACACGCGGGCCACTTGGTTCTTCGTGTATGAATACGGGATAGACGGATCCATTCTGGTAGCGAGAGATCCGATACTGCGCAAGAGCAAGACGATTGATCTGACACAGGTGACGGTGGTACGCGACTTCAGCTTCTCCGCACAGAGAGTGCCCGCCGCTTGGCGTCCGGGTCACGTACTGGTATCACGTGATGGAACCAAGATACCTCTGACTGAGGCACTGCCCCTGTGGCCCCAGATCGAGACATATCTGGTGGGCATTCCGAGGGAACCTCAGCCCATCGTGTGGCGCTGGGTCGGCTAAGCAGGACACACTATCACCAAGTTCCAATGATATGCGTTTGTTCAAAGACGAACAGGAGGACACGATATGCAAAAAGTAGCAATAGTGGGTTCGGGGCACATGGGCCAGTGCCATGCCGCCGCCTACGCCCACATACCCCAGGCCGATCTGGTGGCGCTGGTGGACAGCCGCCCCAACGCGCTAATCCAGGCGGGCGAGACATTCGGCGCCGGGGCGTTCACGGATTTCGACAAGATGATGGCCGTGGTAAATCCGGATGTCATTGATATCTGCACCCCTACCCCATGGCACAAAGACTACGTGCTGAGAGCGGCGGCTGCGGGCAAGCACGTAATAGTCGAAAAGCCTATGGCCCGAACAGTCGAAGAATCCCGAGAGATGATCAAGACCGCAGAGAACGCCGGGGTGAAGCTGAAGGTGGCTCACGTCGTGCGGTTCTTCCCGGAGTTCGCGGCGGCTAAGGCGCAGGTTGACGCAGGCGCGGTCGGCACACCGGCGGTGGTTCGCACCTCACGCGGCGGCAATTTCCCGGGCGCGTCCGGCAACTGGTACGGCGACCCGAACCAGAGCGGCGGCGTGGTGCTGGACCTTATTATCCACGACTTCGACTGGCTGCGGTGGGTCTTCGGCGACGTGGAGCGTGTCTACGCCAAGGGAAACATCAGCCGCGAGTTCGGATGCATTGACTACGCACTGGTCACCCTACGCATGAAGAGCGGCGTTATAGCGCATGTGGAAGGCACATGGGCTAATCCGGGCGCATTCCAAACCAAGTTCGAGATCACCGGCGACAAGGGCATGCTGGATTTCCAAAGTCTCACATCCTCGCCGCTCACCATAGCAACTAAGAATACGGAGGGCGCTAAGGGTGGTGTTGCCATACCCGAGAGTCCATCCGGACGCAACCCCTACTGCCTGGAACTGCAGCACTTCATTGACTGCATCGAGAACGACTCGAAGCCGTTGATCACCGCGGAAGACGGCGTAAAAGCCGTGGAGATCGCAATGGCCGCGATTGAGTCCATTCGCACGGAGAAGCCCGTGGTACTGAGTGGCGGAAAAGGGGTGAAATGATGGCAGTCAGGATAGGAGTTCTCAGTTTTGCGCACATGCACGCATCCAGCTACATGGCCAGCGTGAACCAGCATCCCGACGCGGTGCTCGCGGGTATAGCGGACGACAATGCTGAACGCGGCAAGAAGGCTGCGGAAAGCTTCCAGACCAAGTATTTCGATAGCTACGAGGCGCTCCTGGCCTCAGACATAGACGCGGTAATCATCGCCTCCGAGAACATTCATCACAGGGCGCTGACACTCGCGGCTGCCAAAGCGGGCAAGCATGTGCTTTGCGAGAAGCCGCTGGCGACCACCGTTGAGGACGGACGCGCGATGATTCAGGCATGCAAAGACGCAGGGGTTCAGCTTATGACCGCCTTCCCCTGCCGCTTCAGCCCGGCTATGGTCCGCCTGCGTGAGGCCGTGCAGTGCGGAACCATCGGCGAGATACTGGCGATGAAGGGAACCAACCAGGGCCTCATGCCCGGCGGTTGGTTTGTGGAACTGGAGAAGAGCGGCGGCGGCGCTGTGATAGACCACACAGTCCACGTCACCGACCTCATGCGCTGGGTGACCGGCAAAGAGCCTGTGGGCGTCTACGCCGAGATAAGCAACCGCATGAACCACGAAGTTTACGACGACTGCGGCTTGCTGACCATCACGTTCGACGGCGGCATCTTCGGCACGCTGGACACAAGCTGGTCGCGCCCTAAAACCTACCCCACCTGGGGCAACGTGACCCTGGAGATTACCGGCACCGAGGGCGTGATTGCGATGGATATGTTCGCGCAGAACATCGTTCAGTACGACGACGAGGGCAACAAGGTGAAGTGGCTGAACTGGGGCGACAACATTGACTACGGGCTGATCAACAGCTTTGTCACCTCCGTGGCTGAGGGTAACCCTGTCGCGATAACCGGTGAAGACGGTCTGGCAGCGGTGGAAGTCGCGCTTGCAGCCTACAAATCAAACGAGCGGCATGTGCCCGTGAAGCTTCCGCTGTAGAATGGTGTCGGGTTCCAGGTGTCGGGTGTCTGGGGGATTCGTTCTTCTCCCATACACCCACACTCCCATACTCCCGCACTTTCTTGGAGTCCGATTTGTATTGTCCGCGATGCCGCAACAAAATGAAGGAAGAGCGCCGGTCGTTCCACAAGCAGCGCAAGTGGATCTGTCCGAACTGCAGCAAGATACGCATGGAGCCGACCAAGGACAACAAGGGGAAGTGAGGCGAGCATGAAAGAATACATCGTCACCGTAATGGCGCGGGACAGAGTAGGCATCGTCAGAGACGTCAGCACGGCGCTGGCCGATATCGGCGGCAACGTCACCCACGTTAGCCAGACCGTCATGCGCTGCTACTTCACGCTCATCATGTCCGTTCAGCTTCCCGACGAGCGCGCGGAGCATGAGATACGCCAGGCCATCGAACGCAAGGGCGAGATCGGCGAACTGGTGGTCAATGTCCGTCCGTTTGTCGAGAAAACCGAGTCGGAAGATACTCCGTGCGAACGCTTTGTGCTGACGCTGAGGGGAACCGACCGCCCCGGTATCATCAGCCTCGCGACGAACTATCTGGCCGACCGAGGCATCAACATTGACGACTTCTTCGCCTACATCCTGGACGGCAGGTTCGTGATGCTTGTGAAGGTCTCCATCCCGCTCGGCACGGACGCGGACGAGGTGCGCACCGAGCTTGAGAAGCTGGGCCGGGAACAGGAGCTGATTGTCCACCTCCAGCACGAGAATATCTTCCGCGCGACCAGCGATGTACGTCCCGTCGTTGAGTTGTGAGAAGACAAGGGAATTCTAACAAGATGAACAGGATGGGCAAGATAATACCGGAGATCGGGATCCCCTATCCTTTTCATCCTGCCTATCCTGTTAAGTCTCCGTTCCGCCTGAAAGGAACCTGTCATGGCTTATGACGAAATTTTCCAGACAATCGAAATGCTGCAGAACGAGCACCTGGACGTGCGCGCGGTGAACATGGGCATTGACCTGTTCGACTGCTCCGACCGAAGCATTGACCGCGCATGCTCCCTCGTCCGCGAGAAGGTTCTCCGCCTCGCCTCGCCGCTCGTCTCCGCATGCGAGACCATCTCCCGGCGGTACGGCATCCCCATCGTCAATAAGCGCGTCTCCGTCAGCCCCATCGCGGACGTGATGGCCGGACACGGTGTCGAAGAACTCATCCGCGTGGCCCGCACAATGGACGAGGCCGCACGGGAAGCAGGCATAGACATCATCGGCGGGTACACCGCGCTCGCCCAGAAGGGCATGACCGTCTCCGACCGCGCGCTCATCGAGAGCCTGCCGGAGGTTCTCGCCACCACGTCGGGCGTCTGCGCGTCCGTCAACGCCGCTAGCACCAAGGCGGGCATCAACGTCGAGGCGCTGCTCCTCATGGGCCGCATCTGGTTGGAGGCCGCCTCGCGAACCGCCGATGCGGACGGGTTCGGCTGCTGCAAACTCAGCGTTTTCGCCAATATCCCAGAGGACAATCCGTTCATGGCTGGTTCCTACAAGGGCACCGGCGAGCCTGAGACCGTCATCAACATTGGCGTATCAGGCCCAGGCGTCGTCAAGCGCGCCATCGAGAAGCTGCGCGAGCGGACACCGGACTGCACGCTGGGCGACATCGCCGAGCAAATCAAGAGCACGGCATTCCGCGTCACCCGATGCGGCGAACTGATCGGCCGTGAAGTGGCGAAGGCTCTCGGCGCGGAGTTCGGGATCGTGGACCTTTCGCTCGCCCCTACCCCGGCTGTCGGCGATAGCGTAGGCGAGATATTCGAAGCTATGGGCATTCCGAAGGTCGGCGGACCCGGCACAACCGCCGCGCTGGCGATGCTGAACGACGCGGTGAAAAAGGGCGGCGCGTTTGCATCGTCGTCGGTCGGCGGGCTGTCCGGCGCGTTCATCCCCGTCGCGGAGGACTCGGCGCTCGCGAAGGCTGTGGAGAACGGCTATCTCACCCTGGAGAAGCTTGAGGCCATGACCAGCGTCTGCTCGGTCGGCCTGGACATGATCGTGCTCCCCGGCGACACATCAGCCGAAACGCTCACCGCTATCGCGATGGACGAACTGGCAATCGGCGTTATCAACCGCAAAACGACCTCGGTTCGCATGATCCCGGTCCCGGGCAAGAAGGCCGGCGACCGCGCAGTCTTCGGCGGACTGTTCGGCGAAAGTCCCATCCTGGCAGTCCAAGATCACACCTCAGATGCCTTCGTCCGCATGGGCGGCAGGATTCCAGCACCGTTGACGAGTTTGAATAACTAGTTTCTCGATGCTCGATTCTGGATACTCGATACTCGATTATTTCAACCCTAACGGTATCGCATATCGATGGATTATCGCCTAGTACCAACACCAAGCAAGTATTCTTGCTAGGCTCGCACTTTTGGCACGATTCTTGCACATGGTCATTACGAAACACCCAAAGACGACGCAGAGGGGAACATATGAAGAAGCTTTTGACTGTAGCGGCGGCCATCGGGATTCTGTGTGCTGTCGGCGGCTCCGCACTGGCAGGTTGGACAACAGTGAGCCTGAATCCTGAAGGGTCGGACAGATCCTTTGCATGGGGCGTCTCAGGAACTCAGCAGGGCGGGGGCGCCAGGGTCGCGGGCATCATGCACGCCGGAGTCTGGAGCGGGTCGGCGGAAAGCTGGGTGGATATTCACCCATCTGGAGCCGCAGATTCGTTCGTCATGGGCGTTTCAAACGGCCAGCAGATGGGCGAAGCGGACATTAGCGGGGCAAACCATGCGAGCCTCTGGAGTGGGTCCGCAGCGACCTGGGTGGATCTGAATCCAGCGGGAGCGGCGAGGTCGTATGCCGGCGGTGTATACTACGGACGGCAGGCTGGTCAGGCCTATATAGGCGGGCAGTTTCACGCGGGAATGTGGACCGGCACCGCTGCAAGTTGGGTAGACCTCAACCCCGCCGGATTGCAGGGCTCGATGGCGTATGGCATTTCAGATAGCCAGCAGGTTGGAGAGGCTTGGGACAACACATCCACCTATGCATCGCTGTGGAGCGGAACTCCAGGGAGTTGGGTAAACCTCAATCCTGCCGGAGCTGAGGGCTCCGTTGCATTTGGTGTATCAGGCGGCCAGCAGGTAGGCCGGGCATACTTCGGCAGCGGCAACAGCTATCATGCAAGCCTGTGGAGCGGAACAGCAGCAAGCTGGGTTGACCTCAACCCGACCGGAGCGAGAGAGTCTTTTGCCTACAGCGTCTCAGGCGGCCAGCAGGTTGGGATGGTGGATTTTGGCGGCAGTCGCTACTATCACGCCGGAATCTGGACAGGAACCGCTGGGAGTTGCGTTGACCTGCATGCACTACTGCCCGACGGCGTGTACCTGGATTCCTGTGCCTGGAGTATTGACGTATCCGCCGGTGAGACCTGGGTTTCGGGCTATGCGACGAATGCTTCAACGTACAGGACCGAAGCGATGCTTTGGCACTACACGCCTGATGCGCCGGTCCCCGAGCCGTCTTCGTTCGTCGCATTGGCTGGTGGGCTGGCCGCGCTAGTCGCCTATCGCCGCAGAGCCTAGCTCAGCGGTATCCTCGTGAATCTTGCTCGTGCTCGTATCGTGATCGGGATCGTGGTCGTCTGCCCTGAAGGATGCTGAGTACGAGTAAGATCGACGAGTACGGTTCATGAGACGAGATGCGCTCAGCATCCGACCATTCCCTCATTGGCCATCAGCCATTAGCCATGCCCGCAGCCTTCTCCCTCACCCCATTTGTTTCCTGAACGACCGAATGCTGATGATGAAGAGGATCGCTCCGATCACAAACAGAGGTACCAACTGAGGCCAGAGAACCTCCAGTCCCACGCCCTTAAGGAAGATACTGCGGACTATCACCAGGAAGTACCGCGCAGGTATCAGCCAGGTCAGAATCTGAACCGGATGCGGCATGCTGGAGATCGGGAACAGGAAGCCGGAGAGCATCAGGCCCGGAATCAGCGTGATGATAAACGCCAGCAGAATCGCGCTCTGTTGGGTCTTCGAACGAGCCGAGACCGCCAGCCCCACGCCCAGCGAACTGAGCAAAAAGATCGCCGATGTCCCCAACAGAGTCAAAATGCTGCCCCTGAACGGCACCTTAAACCAGAGAGTGCCGACCGTGAGGACAAGAATGATGTCCAGGAACGAGATCAGCGCATAGGCGCCTATCTTGCCCGCCATCAGTTCCCACGCCTTTATGGGCGAGGCGATCAGCGGCTCCAGCGTCCCCTGCTCCAGTTCCCGAACGATGGTCACCGAAGTCAGCAGCGCGGAGATGCTCATGAGGATGGTGACGATCAGCCCCGGCACGATGAAGTTGATGCTCCTCATCTCCGGGTTATAGCGAACCCTTGCCCTCAAATCCACTGGCTGCAATCGCTCTGTCGCAATCCGATTTCGGATTATCCTTGTGCCGATCTTCGATGAATAGTTCGAGACAATCCTGCTGACATAGGATATCGCGGCGTTGGCCGTGTTCGGCTCCGTGCCGTCAACAGCCACCATGACTTCCACGAGCTTGCCACGCTCAACGCTTCGGCCAAACTTCGGCGGCAGGACGATGCCCATTTTGGCTCTCCCGGAGTCCATCTCCAGGTCAACATCATCCATACTGAATGCTGCCTTCTCTACCCGAAAGAACCCCGAGCCGGTGAACGCGCGGATGAACGTCCGGCTCTGAACACTCCTATCCGAATCCAGCACGACCATGGGGATATTCCGTATGTCCGTTGAGACACCATAGCCGTACAAAATCAGCAGCATGATCGGCAGCAGCGCCACCAGTGCGAGGGTGCTGCGGTCGCGGCCAACCTGCGTGAGTTCCTTGCGAAAGATCGCGTAGGCTCTTGGGCGTGAGTGACGTCTCATTCGATCTGCCCCTTCTCCATGTTACCGATGAGCGCCACAAACACGTCCTCAAGCGTTGGAGTCACCTGCTCGATGCACTTTACCCGCATACCCGCCCCGGTCAGCGCGGCCTCCGCTGCCGACCTGAGTGCATCAGGTTCGGTGGACGCCACATGGATTGACGTGCCGTACAACGCCACATCCCTTACGCCCGGCAGGTCCGAGACTATCTCCAGCGATTCGGTAGGACGGTCGGTCTCAATCGAAAGAATGGCGCCGTGGATGTGATCGCGCTTCAGGTCTGCAGGCGTACCGAGAGCGATCACATCCCCGCCGTTCAGCAGAATGAGGGTGTCCGCGCGCTCGGCCTCGTCCATGTAGTGCGTGGAGACAATCACGGTTGAGCCTTGCGCGGTGACATCGTATATGAGGTCCCAGAACATGCGCCGCGAGACAGGATCGGAGCCGGACGTAGGTTCATCAAGGAAGATGATACGCGGCTTGTGGATGATGGCCGAGCCGAGAGCCAGACGCTGCCTGTACCCGGCGGACAGGTCGCCCGCCATGGCGTTCTCCTTGCCGCGCAGCCCGGTGATCTCGATGATCTCAGCTATGCGTTCGTCCTGCGACGACCTCGGCAGACCATAGGCCGAGGCAAAGAATCGCAGGTTTTCGTACGCGGTGAGATCGGAGTACAGGCTGAACTTCTGAGACATGTAACCGATGTTCGCCTTGACCAGATCAGGACTCTTGCCCACGTCATAACCCGCAACCTGTGCCGTGCCGCTGGTCATGTCCATGAGGCCGCACAACATGCGAATGGTGGTTGACTTGCCCGATCCGTTGGGGCCAAGCATGCCGAAAATCTCCCCCTTCTTCACGTGAAAGGAGATCGAGTTCACGGCAACGAACTCGCCGAACCGCTTGTACAGATCCTTTGCTTCTACGGCAAATTCTTCGTTCATTCCAGTTCCTGCGTTCCGGGGGATCTCAGCAAGCTCACAAACACGTCTTCCAGGTTTGGAACCGCCTGCTCTATCTTCGTGACCGCAATCCCTTCAGCCGACAGCCGCTCTCTCAATTTCTCAGCCATCGAGTCGGCCTTTGTCACTACGACATGCACCTTCGCGCCAAACAGCTCGACGCTTACAACGCCATCCATCCCTGAGATGATAGTGCGCGCCCGACGTTCGTCCGGAGTATCCAGAATCAGCAGGTCGCCCACCATCAGGTCGCG
>JANYKG010000120.1 GCA_025358205.1 Armatimonadota bacterium | reverse complement strand
TGAGGGCAATCGGCGCGTCAACGGGAAGTGGAGCAGGGAACCTTGCGCTGCAGTTTGCCACCATGGCCTCAGCGTCGGCCCAGGTCACTTATAACTACACACCGGTTCCTGAGCCGTCCAGCCTTCTCGTTCTTGGAACCGGCCTTACCGGTCTCTTCGCGTTCATTCGCAGACGTTAGTTTCCACAAAAAAGGTTTCTGTTGAGATGGCTGGGGATGACATCCTCGGCCATTCTTGTTTTTGCCAACCCCAGCCCGATTGTCCACGTTATTTTCCTTCCTGAGAGTAATACCGGTTTTAGGACACAATGGATCGAATGGCATACATCTTGCTTCTATATGCTTATCTAGTGTCTGACTGCGATATGAATTTTAGAAGGAAATAACGACATGAAATATGCTTTCTTGGTCCTTGTATTAGTGATGTTGCTGGCAGTTGGCGCATCGGCATCAATAGTCTCGTTCACTCCGTCGAGCACTGGTCTATCGAAGACCGATTGGTCCTCATCCCTGGCGTTGCAGCAGTTTGACCCGTCTTTGGGCACGCTGAACAGCATTCAGTTCTGGCTGGACGGACATCTGGAGGGAAGTGCGAAGTTCGAGAGTCGAGATGCTGAACCGTCTACGGTAACCATGAACCTGTCGGCCATTCTGAAACTCAAACGCCCTGACAATAGTAACCTGGTGGCGGTTAATCCTTTCGTACCGACCAGTGATGCTGCTACGGCATGGGACGGTACTAATGACTACGCCGGCACTTCCGGGAAGACATATGCTAACCTGACGGCTGATGCGTCGAATACGTGGACGACCTCATCGGCCAGTGACATAGCGCTCTTCACTGGTCTTGGCTACATTACTCTCCCCGTGACGGCAACCGGCGCGTCGACGGGGAGCGGCCCTGGAAACCTGTGGATGCTGTTCAGATCCAATGCTTCCGCCTCGGCGAGGATTACCTATGACTACACGGCTGTGCCTGAGCCTGGCAGCATGGCGGCGGCGTTTGCGCTCCTGGCTCCTGCCGTACTGGTGATCAGGCGGCGCAGAGCGTAATCTCCGCATAGAAAGCATTAGTCAAACAAGACGGCCACGGAGAATACTCCGCGGCCGTTTCTACATCTATTTGGTTCTGTACCTGGTTGTGCTTACCGCGCAACCAGCCTGATAAGAACACCCCCACCGGGGACGAGCCAGCGGCCGTTCTTCTCATCGAGCGGCATTGCCGTGCCGTCCTGCGCGGATATCGCCTCTCTCTTCGAGTAATCCTTCCCCGTGCGAAGAACTGTGTTCGCGGACTTCTCAAAACTAAGGTTCACGAGCATCACGTAGTCGGAGCCATCTTCGCCCTCGAACTCGCCGACCATGATCGGCGGGCTGACATCGCTGGACCCCTGACGAGACGCTCGCGACTCGACGCTCGTCACCAATCGGCCCGGGAGCGCCGGACATGCATCAGTCATCGGGGAAGTGAAGAACACACCCGTGGACTTCAGCCGGTTCATCATCGGACCCAGAACCTTCATCTGGTGGTTCACCATCTGCAGATACGACCACGTGTCGGTCCGCCTGCCGGATGCATCGAGAGGCGCGTATCCGTAGGTGCGATCGTGATACGTATACCACGAGAGTCCCCGTCCACCCGCCGCAATGGTCGTGTACGCCTGGAAGAGCAGGTTTGCCGGTGACGGGACGATCGCGGTCGGTCGTATGCGGTTCGAGCAGACCACGTTCCAGAATGGGATACCGTGTTTTAGCGAGACTCGGCGCACCTCCAGCAAGTCCTTGAAGTAGACAGCCCCGAGATCGCGGTCCAGAAAGTTGTCCGAATATGTCACCATGTAGTCGTCGTAGCTCAGGAAGTCGGGTTTCACCGCCGCGATGTACTTCTCAAGGTAATCGGTGAAGCTGTCCGCCCCAAGCTGTGACTGATCGGGCGCTCCGATGGTGGCATAGCCGGGGAAAAGGTTGATGTATGCGAGCTTGCCCGGTGCGTATTTCCTGAGCGCCTCGACCGCCTTGCCGAGCGAGTGGAACTGCGGTGTCCCCGGCTCGTCATTAAGGAAGTAGCCGATCACCGCGCGGCTTTTCCCGGCGGTCTTCACCATCTGCTCGATCTGCGGCCCAATCATGGCATCAGGAACGTCCTGCCACTTCTTCTCCCATGGTTCGTTGTCCAGAGGGTTGGCGATGATAGCCTTCAGTCCTAGCTTCTCCGCGGTCGGGAGAAGTTTCGGCTTGATGAACCCGGCCACGGTGAAGTTGCACTCCGCGACGCTCTTCATCTCATCCTCATTATATGGGCAATCCCACGGCATGATCGGGAAGAAATCCTTGTTCATATTCCACGCTCCTCCGGCAGCCTGCCCGCTCACCGTGCAGCACGCGACCAGCGCCGACACGATCAATAGATGTGCGAGTCTTCCATGCCTCATTTTGCTTCCTCCATGCCGTTCAATCGTTACTTTGCCAGCATCATCTTCGCGTTGTCCTCACCGCCGTTTGCCAGGTAGAGCAGGGGAGTTGGGCGATCCACGCCCTCGATGAACTTCGGCCGCGCGGACCACCCCGACTGCGAGAGAACGTTGTTCAGGTCCATCCAGTACTGCAGACGTGCGGGGCTGAGTCCCTGTACCATGTGCAGGTGGTTCGCCGGCGGATAATGCTTGTATTCGTTCATACTCGCGTACTTCGGCACAACAAACGTATGCGGCCATGTGGGGTCGGTGGCGCTGCACAGAGCATGTGCAAGCTTATCAGGAACCTCCGCCGTGGTGGCTTCGTCCCAACTGAGGCTGAACATGTCTGAAAGACTGCTGAACATGAGTCGCCCAGCGATTCCATCCAGGCCGCCGGGTGACAGGAAAGTAACGGAGTTGCCCATGCCGGGGAAATAGTCCTCGCCCGCAAGCGGCATGCTCACTCCGGCCATGATCTCCTCAACGCTCGCACCCGGTTTCGCCGCCCAGTCGAGCGATGCGCTGCCGGAGTTGTTTCCGTCCACGAGTCCCTTCTGCGCCCACACCTCGTTCTCGGGCAGCTTCACGCCGACCTTCTGTGCCAGGGCATCCAGTTCCCACTTCTCCCATACCTTACGGAAGTCCATGAACAGCGCGGGGTTTCCGCCGGTCAGCGCGGAGAAGATGAGCATGGTCAGCAGCGCTTGGACATCCGCCTCGGTTGCGAACGGCGTCGGCACCTTGCGGCCATTGTGGTCGAAGCTAGAGTTGAAGAACGATTCCATGGCGTCTGCAACCGGCAGCGGAATGCCGCGCTTGTCCGAACCCCATTCAAGCTGGCTCATGAACCCGCCGCCGACCGCGTTCAGTTCCTTCATCAGGTCGCGGGTGATGAGGTAGAGCGCCAGGCTCTGGTTGAACCGTTCGGAGTCCGCGTTATCCCGGATCTGAAGTCTGCTACCGAGGTGGCCGTCAACGAACGCGCGGAACTTCTTCAGCTCGTCGGCGTCGTAGGCCTTCTTCTGCAGCATGTCCGCTAGCAGCTTCATGTCCAGCCGGGTGATCTCGATGCCGAACTGCTTGCGGGTGGGTAGGATGTGTGCCAGTGCGGTCTCCATGCCCATGGAGTCGTGGCCGAAGATGGCGATTCTGCTGCCCTTGAGCGCTTGTGTGGTCACAGCCGCGAACGCCCAGTCCACCAGCGCCTGCGCGGTGTTCTCGGTCATCGCCGGTTCCAGTCCAGTGTCCGGCCACGTGCCTACGTTCAGGTGCGAGAGTCTGCCGTACTGCGCGATGGCTCCGTTCACAGCATGCGCGAAGACCACACCGGGCTTCGGGCCGCTGTTGCCGCACGTGAAGTTAATAGGCGTGTCGGCCGGGAACTGCTGGAGGAGTGAGATCACGCTCAACTGCGGGAACGCCCAGGTGTCCGGCGTGCAGACCAATATCCTGACGCCTGCGTCCTGGAACTGCCGGGCCACGATGTCGGCCTGCTTCTCGCCGTCAACAAGTATGGAAGCGTAGACGACCTTGACCGGCGAACCGTCCGGCATTTTCACCCGGTCGGCGAGAATATCCGCCGCCATGCGGACGATGTTTCGGCATCGCTGCCTGCTGTCGCTGTCTATCCTCGGGTCACCCGCGCAGAACACGCCGATAACGGGCACGTTCTTGTCGGATTTCGCGGTGTTCTCCGCCAGTTGCGTAGCCTTTGCCATAGTGGACACTCCTTATCTAGCGCGGATTATGCATGTCCCGCATAATCCACGGCCTTCTGAGCATTATTCATGCATCTCATGAATAATGCGGACCGGCTTGCGGTCTCATGTGCCGCCAGCCGGAATTGATTCCTGCACAATTCTAACAAAACCTGGCGTTTCAGGCAACTTGTGTTCAAGATGGAGCTTAACAGGATCCATAGGAAGGGATACTGCCTCCCTTTTACGTGGGAGCGCGGACGT
>JANYKG010000108.1 GCA_025358205.1 Armatimonadota bacterium | reverse complement strand
GGGCAGATACTGGCGCAACTGGCGGTGTTCTTCCCGGACCGGGTCAAACACGTCGTTGCCTGACACGACCGGTGAGGGCAGAAGCACAGTTTACTTGACACACCCCATGGCCCAGCACAACTTTTCCACAGAAGCGAATATGTCTGTGAGGGTACTCGAACACAAAGCCTGCAGGGTACGACGCCGTTATTACCTACTTCGCGTACTTCGCGGGATTCTTGTCAAACGTCGGTTTGCATCCCGGGCAGCAGAAATAGTAAGTCTTGCCCTTGTAAACGCTTTTGCCTGCCGCCTTGGTTATGTCCGGAATCTTCGTTCCCATCACGGGACACACAGCGGATACTGTCTTGGTCTCCGTCATTGGTTTTGACGCATGCTGTTTCGCGCAGGAGGACAATGTTCCCACAGTAGGTATGCCAAGTGTCAGTAGCAGCGCCAACGAGATGATGGTCTTTTTCATTTGTGTTCTCCTCTGGTGATCATAGCTTACCGACTGCTCTTACCAGTCTATCCCTGGCCACATTGTGTTCGTACAACGCCATAAGCCTGTTGTTCTTTGCCCTGACCAGCAATGCCAGAGCATCAAGAACCTCCACATTTACGGTTTTACCCGATTCGTAGCGAAGTCTAATAACGCGGTAGTCCTCCTCCGCCTGTGTCACCGCCGCTTGCGATAGCTGAACGTTCTTATCGGCAGCCTGGAGTTCGGCCCAGACGGTGTTCACATCTTGCTGCACTGCAAGAACGGCCTGCTGCTCGTCACTCCTCATGGCATCGCGCATTGATTCGGCCTCTTTTACGGCAGAGCGCCGGAGTCCGCCGTCAATGATCGGCAGCCCGACCACGATACCCACGGTCGAACCGGTGTCGGTGCCATCCGATGTGGATATCACACCCTCCATCGCGCTCACATACACCTGCGGAGAGTATGCGCCCTTCGCGACACCAACGTTCGCGTCTGCCGAACTGCGTCTGGCTTTCGCAGAGGCCAACTCCGGGCGATTCTTCAGTGCAGTCGCGAGGTATGACTCGGCTGTTCCAGTCACCTGCTCATAGGCAAGCTGGTCCGATAGCGTGAAGTCCGAAGCAGGAGCCACACCCATCACGGTCTTGAGACCGATCATTGCGACCTGAGCATCCCGTTCGGCATTTGCGAGTTGCTGCTGTGCCTCCGCGAGTCCTGCCTGGTTTCGCAGGAGATCGTATTTGGCGATTCGACCCTCAGTGAACGATACTTCAGCGATTCGGACGCGCTCCTGCTCCTCCTTGACGAGATCGGCGTACACCTCAATGGTAGCCCGCGCGAGCAGGGTCGTTCGATAGGCGGTTTTGGTCTCCAGTGTGGTGTTCCGTTCCACCGAAGCCCGGTCGGAAGCAGCCGCTGTTGAGAGCGCCTCTGCTCCATGCACCGCGCCGGAGAGCCGTCCGCCCGTGTAGAGCGGAAGCATCAGCCCCACCTGCCCGGTGACGCTGCCATTCCTTGGAACGGCGAAGACGGCTGACGGCATGACACTCGGCGGCGAGGTGATGATGTCGCCCATCTTGGAGTTTCCACCGAAAGCCGTTGCGGAGATTTGCGGTCTGGTCATAGCGCGCGCCATGCCAACCCTGGCCTGAGCAGCCAGAGCTTGGTCACCGGCGGCTTGAACCATTGGGCTGTACTTCAGCGCGGTGTTCACGGCGTCAGCGAGGCTGAGCGGCCCGGAGACTGTGGGTTGGGAAGCGCCTGCAGTTGTCGTCTGAATGTCGGCGGACAAGGGCGGCGCGATGGCCCATAGTAGAGCGGTGGTCAATATCCACATTGCCGGATGCCTGTTCATCGGCTGGTACCTCCTGTTAGTTGCGCGGATTTCGGATGGTAACCGCGAGATAGTTCTTTATCAAGCGTTTGCTGCTGGGGTGCGGAGAGAATCTGGCGCGCTTTCTCCCAGTACACCCGCCGAAGACTGGAGACCTGGCGGGACAACTCGGAGACAGGCCCGGAGTGAGACTGAATATCTTTCATGGTTGCTTTGTTTTCCGCAGTTTTCATGAACGCATTGAACTCACCGGCAGCCTTGTTCAGTTCAGCCGAGAGCGGCTTGGACTTGGATTGCCAGTCTACCTGGAGTGCGTTCAACGCCTTCACTTGCCGATCACCGAGAGCCAATTGCTGTTTGCGTTCAAGGATATAGCTGATCGCCGGTGCGGGCGTGGCAGTTTGTATAACTTCGCTTCCGATAACCTGTCTTTCGATGATGGGTCGCCCGGCAGGCTTTGGCCGATTCGCGATCATTACTTGTATCGCGAGAATCACGGCCAGAACCAAGCCAGGTCCGATGACGATCCACCGTCTGCGCGGCTTTACATCAGCTTGTTTCATCGGGATGCTCCGCAGTCAGTCTGTTCGGTCGCTCGTTCTCGTGGAAAGATTCTGTCACGGGCCATTCCCACTCGCGCTTCATGAACCGGCGGTTGATCCACACGATGAAGTCGTCCACGTAGGTGTGCATGATAGGAATGTCGAAGAGCGAGAGAATCGTTCCTATCAGGAGACCTCCAAGGATCACGGTTCCGAGCGGTTGGTAGGCGTCCATGCCCGTCTTCGGCCAGAACGCGACCGGCGCCATGACGATCATGGTGATGAGCGAGGTCATAAGGATCGGTCGGAGCCTCTGCGGACACGCCTCAGCCACCGCCTGATCTCTCGGCATACCGCGATCTCGATAGCGCGCGATCATATCAATCAGCAGGATGGCCGTCGTGATATCCATACCGGTGAGCACCAGGACTGCCATTATAGATACAGTCGAGAATGCCTGATGTGCAATGAAAAGCGCGACGAACACGCCGGAGAGTTCCAGCGGCAGGGAGAAGACCATCTGCAACGGCTGCAGGAATCCTCTGAACTGCGCGACCAGCACCAGGAAGATGAAGATTAGCGCGATCTGCAACCCTTTCAGAAGCCGTGCGAACGAGTCCATCATCTGCGTCATGTCACCGCGCGCCTCTATCCCGTAGCCAGGCGGGAAGTTGATCTGACTCATCGCCTTCATCTGGACGTCCATCGTCAGGCCCATGGATGGCGGACCGCTTTTCCGATAGAAGCCGTTGATGCTAATGACTCTGCGCCCGCCGTCATGCTCCACGATGGTCGGAGTCGGCTCGTACTTGATGTTCGCAATGCTCTTCAGCGGCACTTGAACTCCATTTGCGCCGGTGATGTACATGTTCTCCAGGTCAATGGCGTTTCCACGGTCTTGTTGGTCATAGCGCACCAAAACCGTGTCCTGCCGGACGTTCGGCAGCCGGTACCACTCGTTCGTCAGGCCGCCTCGCAGTGAGTAGTACGCCTGCTGCGATATCTCTTCCGGTGTCAGGCCGAGCGCCTGCGCCCTCTCCGGGATGACGTCTATCTTGTACGACGGCTTGTCGAGCGACCAGCTTGTGGCGACCTGGTACATGCCGGGCGTGTTCTTCGCGATCTCCGCAACTTTGTTGCCGATCAGCGACAGTTGGTCCATGTCTTTACCGTACACGATAAGCGAGACCGGCGCGAGTGAGGATGCCATCACGTCCGAGCCCATCTCCTTGATCTGGAAACGGCGTATGCCGGGGATGGTTGATGTGGCCTCTTTCTGTACCGAGTCTATGATCTTCCAGATGTCATCGTGTTTCCGCGCATCCTTGTCGGAGAGTGTGATCATGAAGGTTGCGGCGTTGGCGGACGGCATCGCGTACCCGGTGTAGAGCGGGCTGAACGATTCGAACATGGACTCAGCGCCGATCTCGGTGGAGACCTTCTCGATCTCCGGGTGTTTCGCCATGATCTTCTCGACAGCGGTGGTGGCGTTTTCAGTCTCCGCGAACGATGCGCCGGAATCCATCTCAAGGATGCCGTATGCCTGGCCGACATCGGCAAGCGGCATCATCTCGCTGCCGATGAAGTGGTAGAATGTGAACCCGATGATCACCGTCGCCAGGATTCGAGCCATGTTAGTGAACCTGTGGAGAAGCATCCACTTGATCACATTGGCGTATCCGTGCTCCATCTTGTCCAGAGATACCTGAATCGGCCCCAGCACTCTCCGATAGAACCACTTGCCGCGTTCGGATTCCAGCTCAGAGTGTGGTTTCAGCAGGTTCGCGCACAGCAAAGCAGTCAGGGTGAACGATACCAGCATCGAAGCCATCAGACCGAGGATGATCGGCCATACCAATTCACGGAACATCAGTTCCACAATGCCACCGGAGAACAGGAGAGGGGACAACGCCATGACCAGCATGATGGTGGAGGCGATAACCGCAAGCCGGACTTCGGCGATGCCGTCAATGGTCGCGGTCTTCGGGTCTTTGCCCATCCGCATGTGGCGCTCCACCGCGTGGATATCAATGATCGAGTCGTCCACCAATCGCCCAATGGATAGCAGAAGGCCTATGAGAGTGCCGCTGTTCAGCGTCATTCCCATGGGAGCCAGAGCCGTTATCGCGATGGCAAGCGAGACAGGTATGGTGATCAGGGATATGAGAGTCCCGCGCCACTCGCCCAGGAACAACAGCACCGCGATGCCGGTGAGCAGGATGGCAATACCCAGTTCATCGAACATATTCTTGAAGAGGATATTAACGAAGTGCGCGTTGTCATAGGCGACCTCGAACTTGACGCCTGGATTATCCATTTCAAGCTGGCGGAGCATCTTCTGGACGGCGGGAACTACCTTTGCCGAACTGGCACCAGGGTCCTGCACCACCGCGGCTTCTATCGCCTCTTTGATCTTGCCCTTGTCAACATAGTGGTAGGCGCTTCTCCGCTCCCAGTGGCTGTCAATCACTTTTGCAACATCACGCACGTACACCGTCATGGAATCGCCCTGCGATATTTCGGATTTCGGATTTCGGATTTCGGATTGGTTTGTGCCACCGCCCATGCCCATACCGCCGGAGCCTCCACTAGAGGGAGCAGGTCGCGGCTGGACACCGGAAGCAGTGACACTGGTGATCGGGTAGTTCATCACCGTCTGGGGGTCAAGCGCCTTGGTATCAATTCGTACTATCGCCTCGTTCGACCCACTCGTGAGCGTGCCTGCGGATCGGCCCACGTTGTTTCGGTCAATCGCGTTCTTCACGTCAAGTATCGAGAGCTTGTAGCCCGCGAGCTTGTCCCGGTCAACCACGACCTGGAGTTGCCGCTTGTATCCGCCGAAGGGAACCACGGAGTAAACATCCGGTATCGTTTTCAGCTTGTTGACCACATCGTTGTCTACAAACTCCCGCAGTTTCACCTTATCCCAGCGTTCGTCACCCGTCACCGATAGGGCGAGAATTGGCACATTCAGCGGGTCAATGGCCAGTACCCATGAAGGCTTGATATTCGCGCCGGTAGCGGGCAGGTTCGCTTGGATGACGTTCATCAGCGACTGCACGTCGAACAGCGCTTTCTTCATGTCCGTGCCGTAGTTGAACTCCAGGCTGACTATGCTGAAGCCGTCCTGCGATGTGGACCGGATGAAGTGCAGGTTCTTGACGTTGACGATCTGCTCCTCGATAGGCTTGGAGACATAGGTCTCCATCTCCTGTGAGGAGAGTCCCGGCATCATCGTGACAACGCCAATCATCGGACTTTCCACATAAGGCATGAACCGCCTCGGCAGGTAGAATCCGATGGTGATTACCGCCATAATCATTGCAGCAAGGTAGAACGCGATAATCATGTACGGGTGCTCAATGGACCACTTGTGGATCATGTGCAAAGCATTGTAGCGGTGGGGGGCAGGCGCTTGGTGTTGGGTGTCAGGTGTTAGTGTGCTCATGGTCTGCGCCTCACATCTTCATTCCAGGCATACTGTTGTCCGCCTTGCCCTTGTCACCGCCGCCCATGCCGGGCATCTGCAAGTCGGCTGCTCCGCTCGGCGGTGGAGGAAGCTGCTCCAGACCGTCAGCGCCCCATTTGACTGGGGTGACCGCGTCGCCCTCGTGCAGATATCGCTGGCCTTTGTATATTACCTCATCACCCTGGTTGAGACCTGAGATAATCTCCGTTCTGTTGCCGTCGGTCTTGCCGAGCGTGACGTATGCAAGGTGTGCCACCTTGCCGGTATCTGCCTGCTTCTTCTCAAGCGCCATGTTGCATTTTGGGCACAGACCGGGTTTATCGGACACTACGTTCGGGTGCATGGTGCAGTAATAGGATACCTTGCCGCCGCTCTTCGTACACTGCGTGATCCATACAGCGTCTCGTCCGTCCTTAGAGACGAGTGCGCTTGAAGCAACCGTGAGGACGCTCGGGTCTGAGGATGTGGATATCTCCATGCTCACGAAATCACCGGGGATAAGTGCGTGGCCGCGATTGTCTACGATTGCCTCGACGACCGCGGTGCGACTGGACGGGTCAGAAGACGGCGATACCGATGACACAACTGCGCGTATCGTCATGCCTTTACCCTTAGTCACGCGTGCGGTCACCTCTGCGCCGATGCGAATATTGGCCAAGTCCTGCTCCGCGACGTTTGCCTGCAGCCTGACTTTGTCTATCTGCGCGATGTTCAGTATGGCGGTTCCCGGACTGACCAGCACACCGGGGCTGAGGAATCTCTTGGTCACCACGCCGTCGAGGGGGGATCGAATCATTCGGTACTGGTTGAACGTGGCGGCGGTGGCTTTCTGCGCTCCGGCCATGTTCGCCATAGCGTACTTCTGAGATACCTCGCTGGACGCGCCGGAAAGCGCGGCATCGGCGGACGTTGCCCTGTCAGATGCGATCTGCACCTGCGCCTGCTTATTGCTTAGTTCAGCCCTCGCGGCATCCACGTTCGCCGTGGCCTCTTCTACCTTAGCCTGCTTGCCTGCTACATCGGCTTCAGCCGCTCCGAGTTGTGACTGCTCGGAATCGTATTCCTGCTGTGAAACCGCGCCGGCTTTCAGGAGGTTTCCCTGCCGTATGAACTCCGCTTTCCAGTACTTCAGGTTGGCCTGAGCGCTCTTCAGTTCCTGCTCTGCGCCCGTCACCATCCGCTGTGCGGCGGTCAGACCGGCCTTCGCTCCTGCGACCTCAGTCTGCGCAGCTTTGATCTCTTTGCGGGAGGCATTTTTCTCAGCGCGCATACGAGCGAGATTCGACTGTGCTACGGGAATTTCCTGGAGCGCCGCCGCATGACCGTAGTTGGCTTCCGAAAGCTTGTTCTGAATGTCCGGCGAATCGAGAACCGCGAGCAACTGACCTGCCTTCACTCGGTCACCGCTGTATACCTTGAGTCCGGTCAACCAGCCTTCCACGCGGGGGTAGATATTCTGCTCGGTGTAGGCTACTACCGAACCCGTGTACCGCACTTTCGCACTGAACGCACCAACACCGACGAACTCCGTCGCTACCGGGACTGAACCCACCGGCGGCTTCATCGCGGTCATGTCCATCGCCTGAGACTCAATCACGGTCATCTGTCCGGGCTTCTTGAAGTGCTTGACAGCCCAGCTCGACAGAATGAACAGCACGACCAGCAGGGTTATCCCCCAGAAATGCTTAGGCGCCAATCGCCGAGCAGTACCTTGTTTTTCCACCTGTCATCTCCTCGTATTTAGGCGCAATACTAATCGCAAGCTTGCCACTCACATCGCGGAGCGCCAAGATAACTTGATAACACTATAATCAGTATACCACATTGCTGTGCTGGACAAACCAATTCGCCATCCGTGTTATCCCCTTGTTGCGAGGTTCAGTAATCATCTGGCGATTTCCTGCTTCACATATTTTGCGGGGTCCTCGTCAAAAGCCGGCTTGCACATTCCGCAGCAGAAGTAGTAGGTCTTGCCCTTGTAGACGGTCTTCCCCGCCGACTTAGTTATGTCCGGGATCTTTGTTCCCATCACGGGACACACTGCGGATACGATCTTCGGAATCGCCCGCTTTACCTGACGCTGCGCACCATACGCAAGCGTTCCCGATATGGGAATGCCGAACGCCAGAGCCAACGCTAACGAGAGGATTCTCTTCTTCATTTGGATTCTCCTATTCTTTGGCGGCCATCGCTCGCCGTTTGTCATGTCCGTCGCTATCTGGACAGCTTTCCATGTCCACTTCGGTTGCGGGGTTGCGCTTCAGATCGCCGCAAGCGCTTGTTTGAGGTCTGCTATCAGATCCTCTATATCCTCGACTCCTACCGATAGTCTGATCATCCCATCCGTGATACCACGACGCTCGCGCTCTTCCTTGGGGATAGACCCATGAGTCATAGCCGGCGGATAGCAGGCAAGGGACTCAACTCCACCCAGGCTCTCGGCAAAAGAGAACAGCCGCAGGTTCTTGAAGAACCGATTCGCTTCGTCCCGTCCTCCATGGATCTCAAACGATACCATTCCACCGAACCCATCCATCTGCCGTTTTGCAAGCTCATGCTGTGGATGCTCTGTTAGGCCTGGATAGTTGACCGACTTCACGAGGGGGTGTTTTATGAGCTCTTCGGCCACGCGCATGGCGTTGTGCTCGTGTTGGCGCATCCTGATCGCCAGTGTCTTGACGCCCCGGAGAGTCAGCCAGCAATCGAATGGGCCGGGGACTCCGCCCGCCGCATTCTGATAGAACTTCACTGCTTCGTAGACATCCTGATCGCTCGTGATGACTGCGCCTCCGACAACATCTGAGTGTCCGCCGATGTACTTGGTGGTACTGTGGACTACAACGTCTGCGCCGAGGGAGATCGGCCTCTGGAAATAGGGGCTCGCGAAAGTGTTGTCCACCGCGAGTAAGGCTCCCTTCGCCTTCGCGATCTCTGCAACGGCTGATATGTCAACGAGTTGCAGCAGCGGGTTGGTAGGCGTCTCAATCCATATCAGCTTCGTGTCAGAGTCTGCCGCATGCCCGAACTCGTCAGGGTCACGTCCATCAATGTAGGCGAACGAAATGCCCATCGGACGATAGACTTTCTCGAAGAGCCGGTACGTTCCGCCGTATAGGTCTGCCGCCGCGACCACCTTGTCTCCTGGCCGAAGAAGTGACAGCACGGACGAGGTTGCCGCGAGACCTGACGCAAATGCCAATCCGTGCTCAGCATCTTCAAGCGAGGCCAAGCATTGCTCCAGCGCGGCGCGCGTAGGGTTGCCAGTACGGGTGTACTCATAGCCTTTGTGTTTGCCGATCTCTTCTTGCGTGTAGGTGGACGTCTGGTAGATCGGCACAACCGTCGCGCCGGTGGTCGGATCGGCATCCTGGCCTATGTGGATTGCCTTTGTTGAGAACTTCACGCCGTTACCCCTTCCTCGGCCCTGGCGTTTGCCCAGAAGTGTGCAAGGTCTATCCTTGAAAGGAATCCGAAAGCTCTGCCGCCTCGGGTTACTATCACACCGCCGTGGCCGGCGAGAAGCAGGCGATACGGCTCGGATATGTCAGTGAGCTCATCAACCTGTGGAGGCGGCGATCCCATCACCTCGGACACCGGCTTCTCACTAAGGTCCACGTGGTCGTGAAGAAGCCTGACAAGCGTTACCTCATTGAGACTTCCCACTACAGCCCCACTGTCTATCACGGGCAATTGGGATATGCCGAACTTCTCCAGGATCCGCATGGCCTCGATGACCTTATCACATGGGCTGATGGAGACGAGCGCCGCGACCCCATGCTTGGTTCTGAGAACGTCTCCCGCCGTAACATGATCCGCCACATAGTCCAGAAATCCGTTCTCTTGCATCCAGCGGTCGGAGAATATCTTGGAGAGATAGCTGCGTCCGCTGTCTGGGAGCAGAACAACTATGATCTTGCCCGGATCGAGCCGTCTGGCATACTTCATTGCTCCGGCCACCGCCGTTCCAGATGATCCGCCTACTAGCAGTCCCTCTTCGCGAGCAAGTCTTCGCGCCATCGAGAATGATTCGGCGTCGTTCACGCGCACCATCTCATCAACGACCTGGCGGTTGAATGTGGACGGAATGAAGTCCTCGCCAATCCCCTCCACGCGATAGGATTTGGGCGAGTCTCCAGAGAGGATTGAACCCTCGGGATCGGCCCCAACCACGATCACGTTGGGGTTTTGCTCTTTCAGATATTTGCCCGTGCCGGAGATGGTGCCACCGGTACCCATTCCGGCAACAAACACGTCAATCTTGCCTTCGGTATCCCGCCATATCTCAGGGCCTGTGCTCTTGTAGTGCGCTTCCGGGTTTCTCTGGTTGGCGAACTGGTTCGGGCGAAACGATCCAGGAGTCTCTCTGGCAAGACGATCAGCCACACCGTTGTAGCTCTCAGGCGAGTCAGGCGGAACGGAGGTAGGAGTGATGACTACCTCGGCTCCATAGGCCTTGAGCAGGTTGATCTTGTCATCGCTCATCTTGTCCGGCATGACGAATATGCATCTGTAACCTTTGCGCGCCGCCGCCATCGCGAGACCTACGCCTGTGTTGCCGGCCGTAGCCTCTATGATCGTGCCGCCAGGTGCAAGCAGTCCCCGCTGCTCCGCATCCTCGATCATCGCCAGCCCGATCCTGTCCTTCACGCTGCCTCCGGGATTCAGATACTCGACTTTCGCGAGCATGGTTACAGGCAGCCCGTCCGTCACTTTCGAGAGTCTGATTAACGGAGTGTTTCCAATGGATTCCAGTACGCTTTCGCAGTATTTCATGGTTTTCCCCCAGGTTGATAGTACGGAAAACGCAAAAAGGCGAGCAAGACGCACAAATGATGTGCAACTTACTCGCCTCTGGTTTTCCAGTCAGCTAGTTCGTTGAATCGTACCACAAGAAAGTGAGATTGTCAACGGCAGATGGCAGCCTATACCCACGTTTTCTCGCGCATAGACTCCGGACCGAGCTCGCCATCTGCGGTCGTCCAGCAGCAAATCTCGGAAGTCCGCAGTGCGGTCTTCATCGGGCAAGACCTGCCGCTATATTGTATAAGACTTGCCGTCTTCGTACCGCATCCATGTTTTTTTGCAGTGTTTGCGGGTTGGTCGCCAGGAGAGACCATTCGCCCTTCAGTGTTCTATACAGAGAACATCAAGGCTGCTCACTAAACAAACAGGTTCACATTCCCGGCTTCGGCTTTGTCCAGGTACATCGCCACGCCGCCGAGTTCCACGCCGTCTATCAGTTCCTCGGCCTTGATGCCCATCAGGTCCATGGACATGGTACACGCCACCATGCGGACCCCCGCCGCTCGTGCGGACCCGATGAACGCGGGCAGAGAGGGGACGTTCTTCGACTTCATGATCCCCTTTATCATCGCCAGGCCCATGCCGCCCATGTTCATCTTGGAGAGGCTCAGCTTGTCCGCGCCTCTGGGCATCATCAATCCGAACATCTTCTCGATCAGGTTCTTCTTCACATGTGTACCCTGCGGTCTGCGCAGAATGTTCAGGCCCCAGAATGTGAAGAACATGGTGACATCGCTGCCCATCGCCGCCGCGCCGTTCGCGATCACGAATGCCGCAACGGCTTTGTCGAAATCACTGCTGAAGACCACAATGGTCTTGTTCTTGCCCGCCTGACCGGTCTGCACAGAGGTCTGCCCGCCGCCCTTCTGGACGGTCGCCTTGTACGCTCCACCCTCCGGCGCTACCTCGATGAGAGTGTTCCCGGTGCTGTGACACCACGGCAGCACGTCATGCGCAAAACCGGGGTCGCTGCTGGTGATGGTCAGGGCTTCACCATTGGACAGTCCCTGTAGTTCGGCGGCAAGGCGCATGATAGGGCCGGGGCACTGAATGCCGGTGGCGTCTACGGTCTTTACTATCTTCATCGTACTCTGCTCCTTGACTGCGGTTGAGCAGCCTGATCCTGAATCGTCCTTCATGTCATGGCATTTGGGGGTGGGTTCAATCGGCGCATTGTCCATGGTGATGCTGTAAGTTTTGTAGCCACCGGTTAGGTTTCTGCACCTGTAGCCGCGCTGGGTGAGAATCCGACAGGCGAGATAACCGCGCAGCCCGACTTGGCAGAAGACGAGCAGTTCCTTGTCCTTCGGCAGTTCGCCCAGCCGGTCGCGGAGTTCCTGTATGTGGATATGCATGGCACCGGGAATGGTACCCGCGGCCACTTCTTCAGCAGTGCGTACGTCCAGGAGAACCTGATCTTCGGTCGGGTTGACCGCCTCCTCAGTATGGAAAATGCCAACATCCCCGCGAAGTACGTTCGACGCAACGAAACCTGCGTAGTTGACCGCGTCCTTCGCCGAGCCGTAGGGTGGGGCATAGGACAGCTCCATCTCCTCAAGATCGTAGACCGTCATGCCTGCACGAATCGCCACGGCCAGTACGTCTATGCGCTTGTCCACGCCGTCCGTGCCAACCGCCTGTGCGCCCAATATGTGTCCGTCATTCGGGTCGAAGAGCAGCTTGAGGCTGATAGGACTTGCGCCGGGGTAGTAGCTGGCGTGGCTGGCCGGGTGAACGTAAATCTTCTCGTACGGCATCCCCGCGCGCTTAAGCGATTTCTCGTTCATGCCGGTCATACCGACCGCCAGTTCGAAGACCTTGCATATGCCTGTACCCTGAGTATCCTTGTATGCGCTGTCTCGGCCCATCGCGTTGTCCGCCGCGATGCGTCCCTGCCGGTTCGCCGGGCCTGCCAGCGGGATGAGCGTCTGGAACCCGCCTACGAAGTCCTTCACCTCCACTGCGTCGCCCACTGCATAGATGTTGGGGTCGTTCGTGAGCATGTGGTCGTTCACTAAGATGCCGCCTCGATCACCGATCTGCAGACCGGCATCTTTCGCCAGGCCGATATCCGGTTTGACGCCGATCGCCATCATCACCAGCCCGCAGTCCACACTTTCGCCGTTGTTCAGCCATGCCTTCAGCGTGTTACCGGCGGCCTCAAATCTGGTGACCGATGTTTCTAGCCTGAGGTCCACGCCGTTCATCTTGAGCGTGCGGTGGAGCAGTGCGGCCATTTCCGCGTCAATAGGCCCCATTACCTGAGGCGCAAGCTCAACCAGTGTTACGCCAAGGCCACGGTCACGCAGAGCCTCCGCCATCTCCAGACCTATGTATCCGCCGCCAATGATGAGCGAGTGTGTCGGGGCTTTCTCGCCCAGAAGCGCGATGATGCCGTCCATATCGGCCATTGACCGAAGGGTCTTCACTCGCGGATCGTCCGCTCCGGGGATGGGTGGGCGAATAGGTTCAGCGCCCGGGCTGATGATTAGTTTATCGTATGATATCGTCTGCTCAGTGCCGGTCTCAGCGCTTCGGACCACCACTTCCTTGCGTTCACGGTTAATGCGGACGGCTTCGGTTCTAATGCGCACGTCAATGCGGAGGTTGGCGTAGAGCGTCTTAGGTGTCTGAACCAGCAGTTTCTCGCGCTCCTTGATAGTGCCGCCGATGTGGTAAGGCAACCCACAGTTCGCGAAAGAAACGAACTCGCCGCGTTCCAGTAGGATGATCTCCGCGTCCTCATCAAGTCGTCTTGCGCGCGCGGCCGCGGACGCTCCTCCAGCCACTCCACCAATCACGACCAGTCTCATCTTGTCAGCCATTTCAAGCTCCTTGTCGGCTCCGAAATTCTGTAGCCGCAGGTCTTCAGCCTGCGTCTCAAGACGGCAGGATCGCACCCATAGATGGTCCGCCTGCCATTCAATTACTCTGATGGTTTGCAGTTCTCGCAGATGCACTTCAGCAGCGATGGTAGGCGAGGGGAGACGATACGGTAATGCACCGATCGGCCCTCGCGCTTGCTGGTCAGGAGTCCGCTAGTCTGCATCAGCCTCAGGTGCTCGCAGATCTGGTTGGGCTTCATGCCGCACAACTCGGATATCTCGTGTACCGCAAGATCACCCTGCATGAGTATGTCAACAATCCTCAGTCTTACAGGATGCGCCATGATCCTCAAGCAGGCCGCTGATTCCTCCAGAACGTCGTTCGGCAGTATGTTCATATCACACCTCCGCAATAGTGGAAACATCGAGAAGTCACGACATATGCAGTATATACCAAATCCCGCGAGTTGTCAAACATCTCGGAGCGACATCCGGGGGTGATGCTCGATGGGGCAGTGATCAGTGATGAGTGAACTAGGGTTGGTCACTCGGTAGAGGTAACCGGAGTACGGCTGATGGCGAATGGCCGCAGGGGGCTTGGACTACTCGTCGTTTCGCTTGCCGAGGAGGCGGGCGAAGAAGCCCTGCTTGCGGGCTTCCTCCGCAGCCAGCGCGGGCACATGCTTGTCGTCCTCGAAGTGCATACTCTCGACTCTCGCGAACAGACTGTCTATCTCACTGGTCTGTTGAGTCTGCTCCTGGGCTTGAACTACTACTTGGGCCTGAGGAGTCTCTTCGCTGATCTCGCTCACCTCAGCCTCGTGGATAGTTTCCGGCTCCGGCGCGAGCGGTTCCTCAACCTGAGCGACAACAGGTTCGGGACGTGGCGCGGGGCTGGGCGGAGCTTCCACGCGCGGTATCGTGGGCGTCTGCGCGGTGCGGAAAATCTCCTCCTGCATATCACCGGCCAGGTCGTGCGTCTTGCGGAAAAGATCGTTTACGCGGTCAACAGTCTCGTTCCAGTTCTGGTCATCGGGCGCAGGCAGCTCTTTCACGATGTGACTAAACTCCGCAGAAAGCGCAAGGTTGGTGTCTTGAAGCTGGTGGAGGACGGAACTGGCGCGGTGGAGCATAAAATTCATCTCCCGCTGGCGATCCAGGAGTTCGGTTGCCACATGGGTCATGGACTCTTCGCGTTTGCGAAAATCCTCCACCTGCTGCTGGAGTTGCTTGCTGCGCTCCGCCAGAACGGCCTTGGCCCTCAGTGCGCGCGTCAGCTTTTCTATCAGAGTTTCGTGCGTACCCTTGCTAACCATCTCGTTCGTCCTCGTCCATTATCGTGACTGCGGTACTTTAGAATCATCGGCCAATGCCGGTATATTCTACAGTATGCCTGTAGTTTATCACCATGCGCGATTTTAGTAAACCATCTGCTGTGCCTGGTGTTGTAATGGCAGGGTATTTGCCCACCCACGGCGAATGTTCAGTCGGAGCGTGACATGGAGAGTTCGAACGGCGACAATCCGCTGGTGACGGTTGTCATAACCGCATACAACAGGCCTGATTGTGTGAATCAGGCAATCGAGAGCATTCTCGCGCAGACCTTCACCGACTACGAGATTAACGTGGCGGACGATTGCAGTAGTGACGAGGTAGTGGCGCAGTACCGTCTGCCGAATTGTGCGCGGCTGATACGCGCAGAAAAGCGGCGTGGGCTTGCAGCGGCTGGTCGCAACGATGGTATTCGGGTAGCTCGCGGCAGGTATGTGGCTCTTATGGATGATGACGACATCTGGTTGCCGGAGAAACTGGAAGAGCAGGTGAAGTTGCTGGAGAGTCATCCGCAAGCCGGGCTAACCTACTGCCATGCGATCTACGTGGACGAAAATCTGTCCGTTATCGGGCGGCATCCGCATTGCATTGTCAACCACGATCCACTTGATCCCATAGTACGCAACTGCTTTATCTGCACTCCATCCTGCGTTATGGCCCCGCGTGACGTATTCACGGATGTAGGATTGTTCGATGAATCGCTGGAGTGTTGTTGCGATTGGGATATGTGGATACGGATTGCAGCCAAATACCCGTTCGTTGCGGACCCTGAATGCAGAATATGGTATCGCAAGCACAGAGGCCAGTTATCCGGCAATAGATGGCTAAGGCGGGTTGCTACCATTCAGATACAAGAGAAGGTTATGACGTGGGCTGCATCTGAGGGACGGCGGATTGTGATTACTCCGCGCCGTCGTGTGACGCTGGGGATGGGTGTGTTGGCCATGCGGTTGACTGAGATGGATGGGATTCCGCGTGTTGAGCGGGATGCATGGCGAGGTTGGTTTTTCTGGCGGCGCGTGTTGAGGCTAGCCGGCTTGTACTGTCGGCGTAAAGTAGGTGTACTTGTAAGGTGTCTCACGTGGAGATAAGACTGTTTCGACCGAATGTGTGCGAGGATGCCGTGAACATGGTCGCCGAGGTGCTGAGATCCGGGTGGCTTGGCATGGGTCCGAAGGTGTCAGAGTTCGAGCATGCCTTCGCGGACTATGTCGGCGCTTCTCACTGCCTCTCAGCCAACTCGGGAACCGCCGCGCTTCATCTAGCTGTGAGAATCCTTGATCTTCCGCCGGGTACGGAGGTGATTACCACTCCGGTGACGTTCATCTCCACCAACCATGTAATACTGTATGAGCGCCTTGTTCCGATCTTCGCGGATGTGGAACCGGATACAGGAAATCTGGATGTTGAGTCCGTGAGGAGCAAAATCACCGAGAAGACCGGCGCGATCATGATAATGCACTACGGCGGATATCCTTGCGAACTGGATGAGTTCTACGCCCTCAGCCGCGAACATGGCATACCGATCATCGAGGATTGCGCTCATGCCTGCGGGTCCAGCTACAAGGGCCACAGGATTGGCAGCCATGACACCATCCAGGCTTATTCGTTTGATCCGACCAAGAACCTGACCACAGGCAGTGGCGGGGCTGTTACTTTTTCGGGTGATGCCTACGAGCCACGTCTGCGCGCATTGCGGTACATGGGGGTTGACAAGGATTCGTTCAGCCGGATGAACCAGGGCGAGACCGGCTACTCATGGGAATACGCGGTAAACGAGATCGGGTTCAGATACCATATGAACGACATCGCCGCCGCGCTGGGGTTGGCGCAACTCAAGCGCCTGGCCGCCGACAACCAACGTCGCGCGGGGATAGCTGATCTGTACTCGGCAGCTTTGGCCAACGTGCCGGGCCTTACGCTTCTCAGACGTGATAAGGATCGTGTGAGCGCGAACTTTCTGTATGCGGTTCTGGCGGATGATCGTGACGGTCTGATCCGCAAACTGTCAGAGAACGGGGTAGGGGCTGCGGTTCACTTCAAGCGTTGTGACGCATATCCCATGTACGAACTGCAGAACCTGCCGAACGTGGAATTGTTCTGTTCGCAGGTGGTTTCGCTTCCTATGCACCCCTGTCTAAGCGATAAGGAAGTGGCATATGTCGTCAGGCTTATCTCGGAGGGATGGTAGTCATGGCTAAGCCGCTCGTGATTCTGGGTACACACTGGTTGGCGGAGGAAATGTATGACTTGATCTCAGAGATGCCGGGGTACGAGGTCGCGGCGTTTGTGGAGAACATGGATCGTAAGCGCTGTGAGATGACCATTGAAGGCCTGCCGGTGATTTGGGTGGACGACTTAAGAGAGATGACCGAGACTCACGAGGCCATCTGCGCACTCGGGAGCACGCATCGCCACCGCTTCATAGAAGACGTGGCCGCCATGGGTATGCCGTTTGCGACAATTGTGCATCACAGCGCCAGGGTGTCCGCACGGGCCGGCCTTGGTACTGGATGTTTCATCAGCCCTCAATGTACTATCTCAACGCGGACTGAACTTGGCGACCACGTTTTCGTCAACAGGGGCGCTCTCATCGGCCATCATGTGCGTATAGCGAGGTATGTCAGCATCATGTGCGGTGTGAATATCGGCGGTCTTGCGGAGATCGGTGAGGGAACCTATGTGGGGATGAGTGCGGTTATACTGGACAGGGTGAAGATCGGCAAGGGATGCGTGGTCGGCGCAGGCGCTGTGGTGACGCAGGATGTTCCCAATCATGTACAGGTAGTCGGTGTACCGGCGCGGGTTACTAAGACGAACATTGAGGGGAAATGAGTTCATGGGCAAGCTCATCATTAACGCGGCGATTACAGGTATGATCCCGACCAGGGAGATGACGCCCCATGTGCCGATCACGGTAGAAGAGATCGCCGCCGACGTCCGCCGATGCCGAAACGCCGGTGCGAGCATAATCCACCTCCACGCCCGCGCTGAAGATGGAAACCCGACGTACCGTAAAGATATACACGAAGAGATTCTGCATGCGGTCAGAGAAGCCTGCTCGGATATCATTCTCTGCGTCTCCACCAGTGGCCGAAATTTCGAGCTATTCGAGCAGCGTTCCGAAGCGCTGGATGCTGTTGACCCCGCGCCGGAGATGGCGTCGCTCACTCTTGGCTCCATGAACTTTCCACAGCAAGCCTCGGTGAATGATCCTGAGATGATCAGGTCGCTCGCCTTGCGGATGCGGGAGCGCGGAATCGTGCCTGAGTTGGAGTGCTTCGAGATCGGTATGGTGGAGTATTCGCACTATCTGATCAGCCGTGGTATCCTCGTCCCGCCGTTCTACTGCAATATTCTGCTCGGCTCGTTGGGTACTCTTTCCGCCACTAAGGCCAATCTGACGGCAGCGGTTGAGGCCTTGCCCAAGGGATGTACATGGGCGGTCGCAGGGATTGGGCGATACCAACTGCAGGCGAATACAATGGCGATACTAGCGGGCGGCCACGTGCGCGTCGGCTTGGAGGATAACATTTGGTACGACAATGAACGTGTGCGACTTGCCACCAACGCCGAGCTGATAGAGCGTGTGGTAAGCATTGCCCGTTCAGTCGGACGTGAGATAGCCACACCCGACGAGGCGCGAACCATGATCGGCCTCAAGCCCAGTATCGAATCGCTTCGGTCTTCTTCTTGACAAGCCGCTGGATGTATTGACATAATGTGCTCAACGAATGGCGGCTCGTTTCTAAAGTGAGACGGCTGCCCTGAAAGGTGTGAATGACAATGGCAGGTACCGGTAAATCAACGTTTGCGCTCTATTTTGGAAACAGAGGCTTCTTTCCTGGGTCACTGATGGCATCGGCTCGCGAGGAGATGGACCGCGTTATCAAGGGGTTGGGTCACAAGACCCTGATGCTCGACGCAGCGGCTACCCGGTTCGGCGCGGTAGAGACTCCTGCAGAGGGCGAGATCTACGCGAAGTTCCTCAAAGAGCATGCGGGCGAGTTCGACGGCGTTGTACTAAGTCTGCCCAATTTTGGCGACGAAACGGGTGCGGTCGCGGCGCTGAAAGACGCGGGCGTCCCGATCTTCGTTCAGGCGTATCCTGACGAACTGACCAAAATGGCTCCAGAGACCCGGCGTGATTCGTTCTGCGGCAAGATGTCCGTCTGCGATGTCTTCTACCAGAGCGACGTTCAGTTCACGGTCCTCAGGCCGCATACCGTGGCTCCGGGGAGTCCGGAGTTTGCGGATAATCTCGACCATTTCGACCGCGTCTGCCGCGTGGTTGGCGGACTCAAGAACATGAAGGTCGGCGCTATTGGCGCGAGGACCAGTGCGTTCAAGACCGTGCGCATTGACGAGCTTGCGCTCCAGCGCAACGGCATCACCATGGAGACCTTCGACCTGGCCGACATCTTCAACCGCATGAAGAGCGTGGCTGCGACAGACGACGCGTACAAGGCGAAGAGGAACCTGTTGGTCGGCTACAGTGATTTTGGGACGGTGCCGGAGCCGCAGGTCGACAGCCTGACCAAGCTCGGCGTGGTGCTGGATACGGTGGTCGAGGAAGGCAAGCTGGACGCGATCGCACTGCGTTGCTGGACTGAGATGCAGCAGGTGCTCGGCTTGTCGCCATGCGTCCTCCTGAGCGAAATGAACAACCGGTTCAAGGTCGCGGCGTGTGAGGTGGACGTGGGTAACGCGGTGGCGATGCACGCTCTGAGTTGTGCATCAGGCGACGTGACAGCGTGCCTGGACTGGAATAACAACTACGGCGACGACGAGGACAAGTGCATCCTCTTCCACTGCGGCCCCGTGCCTCAGAGCATGATGGCGCAGAAGGGCTGCATCACCGAGCACGCGATTCTGAAGAACGCGGTTGGTGATGGCTGTTCGTTCGGCTGCAACGTCGGTCGCATCAAACCGATGCCGTTCACGTTCTCCAGCATGATGACGGAAGACGGTATGCTCAAGTTCTACGTCGGCGACGGTGAGTTCACGGCGGACCCGATACCGGCTGACTTCTTTGGATGCGCCGGCGTGGCGGAGATCCCCGACCTTCAGACTGTGCTGATGTACGCCGCGCAGAACGGTCACAGGCATCACGTGAGCGTGACACCCGGCAACGTGGTCGCAGCTATGGACGAGGCGTTGGGCTACTATCTCGGTTTCGAAGTGGACATCCCGCAGGCGATGTAGGCGGTGAGAATGGCTGATGGCCGAGGGAAAATGGTCATATGGTCATATGGTCGGATGGTGAGACGTGTCCGCCGAAGTTCGGTCCGCCTCTGCGGACGAACGAAGGAGGATGGTCAAATGGTTGGGGGGCGTACTGCCCCCCTTCGGTTTCTGCGGGTAACAGGGAGGAAGCAGTTGAGAAACGCATTTGCGATGATGGTGCTTGTTGTTCTCGCCGGGACGATCCCGGCGCTTTCAGCGGTTCCGAATGCCGCATGGAAGAGCGCACTGACGCCGAAGGGCGTGCCTGGCGCGGAGATCACACTCGCGAGGGGCGGGCGGACGGCATACGAGATACTGATACCCGAATCGCCCACGACTCAGGAGCAGAAGGCCGCGGAAGATCTTGCTCACTGGCTGGGCGAGATGACCGGCGCGAGGTTCCCGGTAGTCATGGAGTCCGATGTCGCGCCAACGGGCAAGGTCATCAGCATCGGCAAGACGAGGGTTCTCGCGAACTCCGGCTCCAAGATAGGCGAGGCTAACCTGGGCGATGAGGGCTACGCGATTGACGAGCAGGGCGGTAACCTGTTCTTGGTCGGCGGCGGGACGAGAGGGCCGATCAACGCGGTCTACGCACTCCTCGAAGAAGACTTGGGATGCCGATGGTATTCGCGGTTTTCGCAGAGCATTCCGAGGAAGCCGACGCTGAAGTTTGGTCCGGTCAAGCGGTCATACGTTCCGGTGCTGGAGATAAGAGACCCTTACTACTGGGAAGCGTTCGATGGCACGTGGTCGCTGCGAAATCGAAGCAACTCGTCCAACGCACCGGTGCCGGTGGAGTGGGGCGGCAACAAGGCCTACGCGCTGTTCGTACACACCTTCAACACGCTTGTGCCACCCGCCCAGTACTTCAAGGAACACCCGGAGTGGTTCTCCGAGCACAACGGCAAACGCGACCCCGGCCAGTTGTGCATGAGCAACCCGGAAGCGCTCAAGGTCACGGTCGAGAGCGTGAAGCGCATTCTTAGGCTCAGGCCGGATGCGCAGATCATCAGCGTGTCTCAAAACGACAGCGTGCCGTGCTGTTCGTGCCCGCTGTGCAAGGCGACCGCTGATGCCGAGGGGAGCATGTCCGGCCCGCTGCTGAAGTTCGTGAACGCGGTGGCGGACGAGGTCGGCAAGGAGTTCCCAAAGGTAAGAATTTCAACCCTTGCATACCTCGACACCGCCGAGCCGCCGAAGACGGTTCGTCCGCACAAGAACGTCGCGATTCAGCTTTGTACGGACAGCCACGCCTGGGGTGAGCCGTTCCTCACCATCGAGGAGACAACGACTTTCCAGAACAGGATGAAGGCTTGGGCCGCGATGGGCGCGGACATCAACATCTGGGACTACACCTGCAACTTCAGCAACTACGTCGGGCCGATGCCGAACTGGCAGGTGGTGACGGACAGCATCCATTTCTTTGTGAACAATAATGCGAAGGGCGTTATGCTTCAGGGCAACTATCAGACGCCTGGCACTGCGGACGGTTACATGCGCTGTTGGGTTTGGTCGAAGCTGCTGTGGGACCCGACTTTGGACACGCAGGCGCTGATGAAGGACTTTGTTTACGGCTACTACGGCAAGGCAGCAGGCCCAATCTGGGACTACCAGGACTTGCTCTGGAGCATCTGGGAGAAGGAACACCTCGGCAAGCTGAAGAGCGTACCGAGCGGCATCCGGTATCCGATGACGATCTTCGATCAGGAGTTCATGTCGAAGGCGAAGGATTGCTTCAAGCGAGCGAACGAACTGGCTGCTGACGATCCTCAGACTCTGCGGCGAGTTGAGGAGGAAGAATTCCAGATACTCTATGCGGATATCGTGCAGAGCGCTCAGTCCGGCAAGCCTGCCGATGTCGCGGCGTTCAAAGCTACGCTTGATCGGTTCGAGCGAATCGCCCGGCGCGAGAAGTTCACACACATCCAGGAGGGCGGTCCGGACTTCGAGCCGTGGCTCGCAGGCATGCGCAAGCTCGTCCAGTAGGGTCAGTCTGGACAAAGGATGATGATCAAGATAACCTATGATTCCGAGGTTGATGCCCTGTACATTCGCTTGATTGAAGGCGAGCAGGAATGCCGCACTCTCAGGCTGAACGACGAGATAGCACTGAACATCGGTCCAGGCGAAACACTCGTCGGAATAGAGATCATTGACGCGAAGGCTGTCCTCGGCAAAGGCGAGTTGCCGCAGGTTGTGCTGGAGAACCTGAAACTCGCCTCCGCCGCGTAGAGGATCGTTTGTCTTGCATCATATGTCAGTCCGAACGCCATAATCCAACGGACGGTCGGGCTGAATCAGCTTGCGTATGACCAGACTTGTTCGGGGTGTTCTCTTATCTGCCGCATCGAGATATCCACATTGTCTTTTGCCCGGATGAGCCGGCAGTCTGACTTGCCGATCAGCGCGTGACGCACCACTCCAGCGGCCTCGAACACAGGACCCATCAAGGCCAGGTCGCGCTTTACGCCTGCCTGCCCGCAGTTGTATCGGCGGAATGAAGTCGGGTGTGGTACTCCGTTCTCATCTATTACAGTGGCATCACGGAAATCAGCGAAACGCAGGTAGTTCGGCATCGCCAGTTCCTCAGCCACGTGGAACATGGTATTACTCGCCCATCCCGCACCGAGGAAGAGAGAGTACCCGTCTCTGAGGTAGACCTGCCCGAACGGTGAGAGTAAATCGCAAGGAGTGTCCAGATGATAGCTTGTCATCTGCTCTGCACCCCAACCGATTGCGGCGGCGGAGCCTGTGGGGTGATGGCTCCTCCATGCATCCGCCCGGGTGCGGAAAACCTCGGTGATGCGCCCGCTTCGCGAAGGAGACTCGCGGACGCTGAATATGGCCGGAGTCTCAGATGCGCCGAGGGTCAGCGTCGGCATCACCACGCACCCTCGTTCACCAACTACGCTCAGCAGCGCCTGAATCACGGTGTCAGCGCCGCCATCCACATATCCAAAGGACTTGAGGGATGAGTGAACCAGCACGGTGTCGCCGGGCAAGAGGCCCAAGCTACTCAATCCGTTCTCAATATCCGATTGGGTCACAATCGGACCATTCTCAGTGACGTCCATCTCTGCCCTCCAGCCAAGCGCTTTCCAAAGACTGGCTAATTCTACCATATGATGTATCAGTGCGCCAGTGCCAGGAGTTCGTGCCGGAGTTGATGCATTCGGGCAGGTGAGTTCCATCGCCGCGTCGAATGATTCACTCGTTATGGAAACACTCGTTATCAAGAATGGAAGAATTCTTCTCCCGGACGGCAGTGTGTGTTCGGGAGATGTACTCATTGACGGTGGAAAGATCGTTGAGGTCGGCGGAGTTCAGGCGGGCGATGAGGAGATAGACGTCTCAGGCGCTTGGGTGGTTCCTGGGCTGATTGACCTGCACACGCACGGCCTCGGTTGGCAAAACGCCGGGGTAGGGTCGCTCACCGAGATGGCCAAACTGGAGGCGTCGTTCGGCGCGACGACTTTCTACCCAACTCTTTTCGGGCCGCCAAGCCAGAGCGCAGATCACATGTGCAGGCATCTCCATGAGACGGATAACCTGAAGCAGACTCCTAACGTCGGCGGGTTTCGGCTGGAGTCGCCCTATCTTGCGTACCCCAGCGGAGGCACACCGGCGGACTGCGCGCCGATCAGCGATGAGACGACCAGGATGCTCCTGGCAGCGGGCGGCGGGCACATCAGACTGTGGGATGTTTCGCCGGAGTTGGACGGCGCGTCCGATCTCATCCGCGAGCTTTCGGGGCATGGTATCGTCTGCAGCATCGCCCACACCCGCGCCACTATCCAGCAGAGCCGCACGGCGGTTGACGCAGGCGCTCGGCTGGTCACTCACTTGTTCGATGTCTTCCCGTGGCCGGAGCAGGTTGACCCCGACCCGGATGTCTATCCCCTTGGCCTTGTGGACTACCTTCTGATCGAGGATCGGGTGGTCTGCGAGATCATCGGCGATGGGAACCATGTGTTTCCGATTCTGGTTGAGAAGGCTTTCCGGTGCAAGACGCCGGATAGACTGGCGTTCATCACGGACAGCAACATGGGCGCTGGTCTACCGCCGGGAACCTATGCGCTGCCCGGAGGCTGGGGCGACGTGCTGGTGCAAGGGAGTAACGACGGCCTGCGGGTGCCGGACAGGGATATGGTCTTGATCGGAAGCGCACTGACGCCCATTGCCGCTTTCCGAAACGTTGTCCGGCTTTTCGGCAAGGATATCGCGGCGGCAAGCAAGGTCTGCGCGGCGACGCCGGCGCGGCTGATGGGTCTGAACAAAGGCGAAATAGCTGCGGGCAAGGACGCCGACCTGATGGTATTGGACTCCGAGCTCGATCTGTTGTACACTATCTGCGGCGGAGAAACCACATACCAGAAGTGACGCGGGAATGGTCAGATGGTCGAATGGTCACGCAGATCCCTGACCCTGACCATCTTCTGACCATTGTTTTTGACTATTAGATCATTTACGAAGGAGAATCTCTATGGCAGAGAAGCTTGCGATTGAAGGCGGGACTCCGGTCCTGAAGAGAAGCGATTTCGGCAACTGGCCGATTATTACTGCAGACGACCGACGACTGGTGAACGACGTACTGGACAGCGGCATAGTGGCGGGTGGGACGGCCCCTCAGGTCACCGCGCTGGAGAAGGAGTGGGCGGAGTACGTCGGCTCCAAGTACTGCCTGACGACGGTCAGCGGCACGTCGGCGTTGCACATGTCCCTCGCTGCGGGCGGCATCGGCCCGGGCGATGAGGTAATAACCTCCGCGTTCACATTCCTCGCGTCTGCGTCATGTGCGATTCATCAGAACGCGATACCGGTGTTCGTTGATATAGACCCGCGAACGTACTGCATGGACGCGTCCAAGCTCGAAGCGGCAATCAATGAGCGCACCAAGGCGATTATTCCGGTTCACATACAGGGTTGTCCGGCGGACATGGATGCCGTGATGGCGGTTGCAAAGAAGTACAACCTGTTCGTGATTGAGGATGCCTGCCAGGCCCACGGCGCGATGTACAAGGGCAAGAAGGTTGGCAGCATGGGGAATACCGGCTGCTTCAGCCTCAACAATTTCAAGAACCTTTGCGGAGGAGAGGGCGGGCTTTTCAACACCGAGGACGAGTCGCTGCTGAATAAAGCCGCTCTTGTCCGCTGCTTTGGCGACGAGGTGGACGAAGTCAGCAGGCGGCGAGTCTACAACGCGTCCATCCTTGGCTATATGTACCGCAACCAGGAGCTTCCGGCAGCGCTGACAAGGGCGCAACTCATGCACCTGGACGAGCACAACGCCGTCCGCATCGCGAACTGCAACTACCTGACTCAGGAACTCGGCAAGATTGACGGCATCATACCGCCGTACTGCCCGTCGGATTGCACTCACGTTTACTTCATGTATAACGTTCGGTTCGCCCCGAAGTTTGCCGGTGTGGACTGCGAGCCGCGTAAGTTCCGCGTGGCCGTGGAGAAGGCTCTGTACAAAGAGGGTATGCTGGTTGGGCAGTGGCAGACGATGCCGGTGCCTGCACAGGACCTGTTCCAGAGCAAGCTGGGCTACGGCAGCTCGGGCTACCCGTGGAGCATCAACGAGGCCAAGGGCATCAAGTATGACTACAACGTGGACCAGTTCCCGGTGTCACAAGAGCTTTGCGATACCTACACGGTTGTCCACGGCATTCATCCGCCCAACGGAAAAGAATTGATGGACAAGTTCATCGCGGCGTTCCACAAGGTTTTCGCGAACCTGGATGTGGCAATCGCCCACGCGGACGATGAAATCTACCCCGGCGCGGATGGAAAGCTGTACGGCGCGGCGTAGTAAATAACCACGAGAGACACGGAGAACACGGAGAGGGAAAGACATTAACATGGATAGACAGGATTGACATGATAGGGGCCGGTGAAGAGAATTATGCTCGGCATTTCATCCTGAACATCCGTGTTATTCTTCTCCGTGATCTCTGTGTCTCGGTGGTTTAGAGAGGTATTCCAATGAAGAGCAACGGTTTATACGGTAAGGCCTATCTGGATATAGAAGAACGCACGATAGAGATCGCTCCTCCCGGCGAGGATCAGGTCATCGTGAAGGTCATGGCGTGCGGGGTCTGCGGCACGGACATCAACTTCGTGCGCGACTGGCCGGACGATCACATGGCGCTGGGACACGAGATCGCCGGTGAAGTGATCGAGGTTGGCAAGAACGTCCCCAACCTGAAACCGGGCGATAGGGTAATCGTGGAGGACTGCACCATGTGCGGCGTCTGCGAAAACTGCAAGAGCGGCGACGTGAAATACTGCCGGAACATGTACACCATGGACGGTCAGCCAGGCATGGGTCAGTATATGTCCGTGCGCTTCAACTCCTGCGACAAGTTCGATGGGCTGGATTTCAAGACGGCGTGTCTGACCGAGCCGCTCGCTGTGTCGCTGACCTCGGTGCTGGATGCGGATATACCCATCGGCGGAAGCGTAGTTGTATTGGGCAACGGCCCCCTCGGTCTCATGGCTGCCAGACTCGCCAAGGTCAGAGGCGCGGGATTCGTGGCGATCACCGGTCTGCCCGCGGACAACGAGCGTGAGAGCGTGCGGTTTGCCATCGCGGAGAAGTTCGGCTGCGATATGACCATACAAGTCGGCAAGCACTGTGTCGAGGATGAAATTCTGAGCAAGTTCCCGAACGGCGTTGACCGCGTGATCGTCAGCTCACCGCCGGAGAGCATGTACGATGCGTTCAAGATCATCCGCTTCGGTGGGACTATCGTGTACTTCGGCCTGCATTTCGGCGGCAAGAACGTGATCAACCTGGACGTGAACGACATGATCTTCCGCAAGATCACGCTTCACCCGACGTTCGCCGAACCCGCGATCAACTTCCCGGTGTCGAACAGGTTGCTCAAGGACGGCGTGATTGATGCCGATGCCCTGATCAACCACACCTTTGGCTTTGCAGACGCGAAGGAGACATTCCGGGCGATAGTGGACGGTAGTATGCCGATTGTTAAGGCGGTTATGCTGCCAAACGGATAAGCGCGTACCTCTGATGTGCGCGCAGAAGGCATCACCAATGAATGTATTCGTAACCGGTGGGTCTGGATTTCTCGGCATCAACCTGGTGCGATATCTTCTCGCAAACGGCTGCGGCGTAGTGTCCTATGACATCGCCGCTTTCGACTACCCGGAGCGTGACAAGGTTCGCTGTGTGCTTGGAGATATACGCGATGCCCAGGCGGTTGAAGATGCCATGCGAGGCTGCACGCATGTTGTTCATTGCGCGGCAGCTCTTCCTCTGTATTCCAAAGAAGACATTTACTCCACGGACGTAGATGGCACTCGCGTTGTGCTGGAAACGGCCGTGAAGCTTGGGATAGACAGAGTTGTACACATTTCCTCCACAGCCGTGTACGGCGTACCCGATCACCATCCTCTGTACGAAACGGATGAACTAGTAGGCGTGGGCGACTACGGCCAAGCGAAGATATTGGCCGAGGAAGTGTGCAACGAGTTCAGAAGCCAGGGACTGTGCGTTCCAACACTTCGTCCTAAGTCCTTCATTGGGCCGGAAAGGCTGGGCGTCTTCGCGCTGTTCTACGATTGGGCCAAAGACGGCAAGGGCTTTCCGCTGCTCGGTAATGGGAAAAACAAGTATCAACTTTTGGACGTGGAGGACCTCTGCGCCGCCATATGGATATGCCTTACCGGCGAACGGGAGCGTGTCAACGATGTGTTCAACATAGGCGCAGCGGAGTTTGGCACGATGAAGGAAGATTTCCAGGCAGTGCTGGATTACGCAGGTTTCGGCAGACGGATCAAGTGTATCCCGGCGGGTCCTGCGGTGGCTGTACTAAAGCTGCTGGAAAAGCTGAAGCTGTCGCCGCTATACAAGTGGGTATACGATACCGCCTCCACGGACTCGTGGGTGTCCATTGAGAAGGCGCAGAAGACGCTTGGCTTCGCGCCGAAGCGCTCGAACCAGGACGCACTGATTCGGAACTACCAGTGGTATCTGGACAATCTGGACTCGTTTGCCAAGAGCAGCGGCATCTCGCACCGAGTGCCGTGGAGCCAGGGGATTCTAAAGATCGCCAAGTGGTTTTTCTAACTGTGTCCGATCACATATCCGGCGATGCGGTATCCGAAAAGGAATGATTTCGCATATGTCATCACCATGTTTTGACCGCAAACAACTGATCATAAAGCCGCTCTCGGATCGGGTGAATAAACTCAGGATCAAGGAGATCGCTATTGAGCCTGACGCGCCGGTGACCGATGTTTCGGACCGCGTTCTGGCTCAGGTTCAGAGAACCGCCCACCGCATGATCGAAGCCCGCAAAGCCGACAAACCGGTCATATTCACCTACGGCGCGCACCTGGTTAAGAACGGCCTCGCGCCGATTGTCATCAACATGATGGAGCAGGGCTGGATTACCCACCTCGCGACGAACGGCGCGGGTTCAATCCACGACTGGGAGTTTGCGGCGATAGGCGAAAGCTCGGAGGATGTGCGAGAAAACATTACGCGCGGGCAGTTCGGAATCTGGGAGGAGACCTGCCGGTTCCTGAACCTCGCCATCGCGGTCGGGGGAGTTGACGGCCTCGGGTATGGCTGGTCGGTCGGCAAAATGATGACTGAGGACGGCCTGATGATTCCGTCACGCGAGAGCCTGAAGGCGCTGATAAAGATGTGCGCCGATGAGCCTAATGAGAGTCTGGGTGCGCTGGCCGATCTACTCTACCTGGTCACCGAATTTGACATGCCGCCGGGTTGGGTGGAGATTACACACCCGTTCAAGCAGTTCAGCATTCAGGCCGCCGCGTACCGGCAAGGCGTGCTGTTCACAGTCCATCCCGGTATAGGGTATGACATCATCTACACTCATCCGGTGAATTCCGGCGGCGCTATTGGGCGGGGCGCAGTTCGGGACTTCTTGACCTATGCCGACAGTGTGTCGAAGCTCTCAGGCGGGGTGCATCTTGCAGTTGGGTCGGCGGTCATGGCCCCAATGATTTTCGAGAAATCCATGTCCATGGCAAACAACCTCGCCATTCAGTACACCGGCAAACCTATTGACGATCACTACATGGTGGTGGTGGACATCCAGGACGGCGGCGACTGGGACTGGAGTGAAGGCGAACCGCCGATGGATAATCCCGCGTACTACCTGCGCTTCTGCAAGTCGTTTCACCGTATGGGTGGTGCGCTGGACTACATCAGCGTGGACAACCGTGCGTTTCTGCTGAACCTACACAAGGCGCTGGGGCTGTTTTCGGGAGCGCGGACGTCCTCGTCCGCTTCCTTATCGGAAAGAAGAGGACGAGGACGTCCACGCTCCCAAGGATGATTTCGTCTATACCAACTTCGCGTCTAGTGTAATCTCCGAGACAGCCGCGAGAGCCCTCGAAACCGGGCATCCAATCTTCGCCCCTTTCGCCAGGTCCTGGAACTCTGCATTTTCAATACCCGGAACCTGCGCCTCGCAGACCAGATCTATCTTCGTGATCTCGAAGCCGTCCCCAACCTTCTGTATGTGTACAGTCGCGGTCGTGTGAACCTTTGTGGCCGTGTGTCCTGCCTTCGCGAGATGCGAAGAAAACGCCATGGTGAAGCATCCGGCATGCGCCGCCGCTATCAACTCCTCTGGGTTTGTACCATTACCATCTTCGAAACGTGATGCGAACGAGTATGGGGCCTCGTATGAACCGAATTTGATTTTACCCTTGCCCTCGAGAAGATTGCCTTCCCACTGAGCTTCGGCTTTTCTTGCTGGCATATTTTCCTCCTACGGATAGCACTGCTGAGGTTATTGTACCAACACATGAACGTTTCTAATCGCTTTTCGATTGAAATCCCCCCGCAATAATACCGGTTTTTCGGAGTCCAATGCCTCCAAATTGCGATGTTTAATGCCGAAAATCAGATATGGAGTCGCGGAGGAGACTTCTCGCACCGCAGGTAGCAGCGCTGCCAGTCTCACCGCGATTGGAACGAAAATGCTCTGCATTTTCTGAGGAAGGTGCGAATTATGGAAATAGCGGCCATCGAGGCGAATGGACTTAACATTGAATATAGGACCGGGCGCGGCAAGAAGAAGCTCGCGGTCAGTGATTTGTCGTTCCGGGTAAACCACGGCGAAATCATCGGTTTCATCGGTCCGAATGGAGCGGGAAAAACTTCCACCATGAAGGCGCTCCTGGACTTTTCGCCGGTGTTCAGCGGAAGTTGCTCGATATCGGGCGTGCCGTGTTCGGACCCTCGTGCGCGAGAACACCTGGGGTACATGCCGGAGATGTCCTACTATCCCAAGTACCTGACGCTCTCAGAGTTTCTGGATACGTGTGCCGCTATATCCGGTGTGCCGGGCTGGGTGCGCAAGGAAGCCGTGAACACGGTGGCAGAGCGCGTGGGTATGACAAGTCACCTGAAAACCAGATTATCCAGTTTCTCAAAAGGTATGCTCCAGCAGGCGGGATTCGCACAGGCGCTGGTACACAATCCCGACATACTCATACTGGACGAACCGATGTCCGGGCTTGATCCCATCGCCCGCATGAGGATGCGCCAGACGCTGGCCGAGCTTCGCGCTGAGGCCAAGACCATCCTTTTCTCTTCTCACGAACTTGGCGAGATTGAGATGGTAGCGGACAGGGTTTTGGCGCTGAATCAGGGTACACTGGCCTATGAGGGGCCGGTCTCCGGTATTGTCGGCACGGATGGCAACCTTGAGCAGGCGTTCCTCAGACTGTTAGGCACAGAACAGGAGGTGGCGGCATGGGCAGCTTAGCCATCGCTCGGCTCTCGATTCTTGAGACCCTGAGGCGCAAGGAATTCTACATAGTCTTCGTTTTCATCGCCGTTCTGGCAGTCTGGATGTACTCTCTCAACATGACTTCATCCGGCGCAGGTCGGTTTGCCAAAGACATCGTCATGCAGGTGGTGTGGTTGGCATCGTTCGCGCTCACCGTGCCGCTTGCCGCTCGTCAGATATCCGCAGATGTGGAGCAAAAGAGCATCTACGTGCTCATGTCCCGCCCCATACACAGATGGCAGTACGTGGTAGGCCGCGCGGTCGGGGCCATCACGGCCTCCGCGATATGCTTCACCAGCATGTACGCCGTGCTCATTCTTATGCTTGCCGTCAAGGGCGCAGGCAGTTTGGCGGATCCATCTCTCTGGCAGGCGTATCTGCTGCAGGTGATGGCGCTTATCACACTGGCATCACTCACCTTGTGTTTGTCCACGGTATCCAGTCCCGGTGGGGCTATCACGTTCGCACTGCTTATGCTTTGCGCGACCAGATACGGCAGCGCGGCCATTATGAACCGCGTTCAGCAGATGCCTGAGGCATCGCGTGATGTGGCGTGGGGGGCTTATCTGCTGATACCGCACTTTGAGTTCTTCAACGTCTCGCAGCGAGTGGTGCATGGGTGGGGTCCACTGCCGACGAGCCTATTCGTTCAGGCGATGGCTTACGGACTGATCTGCTCCATCTTCTTTGTAGCGCTCGCCGCAGCCGTCTTCCGCAAAAGGTGGCTCTAATGGACAGTGTGCCGGTCAAAATTGGTCTCGCATGTGGCGTGGCAGCTTTGTTGATCGCTTTCGTACTGGTGCCGAAACTGCAGTCCGCCAACCCACAAAGCGCCGATATTCTTGCGCAGGTTATGGGTGGGACCGCTGACTATGCGGCTGACGAGGCATACCAGGAAGCGGACGTCTACTTCCATGCCGGCACTCACGCCAAATGCGTGCATGAAGGTGGCACCGCGGAGTGCAATCACCATGATGGCGTAGCGGAACCCATGCAAGCCAACCTTCCGCTCGCGAGTTGGATTCAACAAATGCAGACTTCAACCGCGCCGCAGCTTCACAGACATTTGGAAGGCCGCGAGAGCAAGGAGATGCTTCCCTGGTTTGTGGTGGCAACCCGGCTCAACCCTAGTCTTGTGGAGGCGTGGTCAACCGGTACATATTGGTTCTACCGAAGCGGCGATCCCAAGCGCGCGGAGCAGTTCGTGTGCAGCGGTATCCGCAGCAACCCCCAAGACTACCG